>DATFAH010000267.1:0-3225 GCA_035254805.1 Caryophanales bacterium
CTGGTGCTTTTAAAGGTAATGATGAACAACTTAAAAATCTAACTGAATTTATTTCAGGCCTTAAATAAGGATGTAAAAAAGCTGGCGGATATTTCGTCAGCTTTTTTCTCGTATGTTAAAAAAACAACTTTTTCATACTGACTCACTTGTCAAATACTGTACGTATCTGATAATAATGATTGTAGGATTGTTTTATTTGAAATGGAAATGAGGAAATCGAGTGAATTTGATCTATCCTGTTTTAGCAAACCGATCTATTTTAAAGCTTTTATTGATTGTAAATATTGTTGGAACCATCTACGGCTATTACTGGTATGGGTGGCAATTAGCTGATACTCCGGCCATTTTCCTTCCGTTTGTTCCTGATAGCCCAACTGCAAGCTTATTTTTTGTTTTCGCCCTTATTGCTTTTTTACTAAAGAAAAACTGGCCATTGATAGAGGCTTTAGCCATTGTCACGTTATTTAAATATGGAATATGGGCAGTTGTGATGAATCTTCTTGTATTATTTGTTCAAGGGCAACTTGATTTTGTAGGGTATATGTTGATTTTTTCCCATTTTGCCATGGCGGTTCAAGGGATATTATATGCACCATTTTATAAAATAAGAGCGTGGCATTTAATCATTGCAGCTATTTGGACATTGCATAATGACGTCATTGATTATGTATTCTTTATGATGCCAAGATACAGCATGCTAGATCAATTTACACCTGAAA
Organism: Caryophanales bacterium; assembly: GCA_035254805.1. Taxonomy (GTDB): domain Bacteria; phylum Bacillota; class Bacilli; order Bacillales; family Cytobacillaceae; genus JAUZPL01. The sequence goes on from DATFAH010000267.1 coordinate 720, forward strand.
TTGGCTATTTCACATTTTGGCTTTCCATTGTGTCGATTGGGATTACCTACTATCTGTGCATTCGACCTAAACATTTCAAGCTTAATATAAAATAATAAATGGTCTAACCTTGTCCAACCATTCATACATTTTAGTAAATGAAAAGGGGGGACAAGTGTGAAATTTGAAAGGGTATTATTAATTATAATCTTAATCTTATTGGCTCCCATATATGTAAGTGCTGAGAATTCCTCATCAATTGAAAAATTGGATGAAATTTCTGATGAAGCTCTTCAGATGGTTAAGTATGAAAAATACGATGATGCAAAGAAATTACTTGATTATTTCTCAAACCAATTTGCCAATCTTACAGGGAATGAACGGTCTTTTACTTTGGACCAATTAAGAATAATGACGATTTCTCATGATGAAGCACTGGAGGCTACTGTTAGTCCCAATATGAAATACGAGGAAAGATTAAATAAATTAACGAAATTCCGTCTTGTAATGGATGCCGTTGCCACAAAGCATCAGCCGCTTTGGACAGGGATGGAAGATCAAATGTTTAGCACTTTAGATCAAGTGAAAAATGCTTTTAGTAAAAAAGAAATAAATCAATTTAATCGCCATCTAAATTCATTTTTATCGTTATACAATGTCATTTATCCCAGTTTAAAAATAGATGTTCCCGCGTCAAGTATACAAAAATTAGACGCACGGATAAATTTTATTGATGAATATCGCTCACAAATGGCTGGGGATGCGAAATATGGTAAAGAACTTGATAGGCTTGAAGCTGATTTAAAGAAGCTTTTTGATGAAGTAAATGAGGATGAAGCTGATCCATCACTGTGGTGGGTCATCATCTCAACTGGTAGTATTATTATCATGACTTTATCCTACGTTGGCTTTAGAAAATATAAGGGTGATAAGGAAATGAGAAAGAATCGATCAAGGGATCGAAAAGATTGACACTTTTGTTTAACATTACTACAATTAATAGCAACTAGAGCTATACTGGAGGTTCACTATGTCTTATATTGTCTATTTTGCGATTATTATTCTGATTCCTTTATGGGCCCAGTCAAAGGTAAAAAGGACTTTTGCAAAATATTCTCGGGTTCCTACCTCAACCGGTATTCGAGGTGCTGAGGTTGCTCGGGGGATCTTAAATGCGAATGGTTTATACCATGTGGGGATCGAAGAAGGAAGAGGCTTTTTAAGTGATCATTACGATCCGAGAACAAAGACCCTTCGATTATCGAAAGAAATCTATCACGGACACTCTCTTGCTGCAGCAGCGGTGGCTTCCCATGAATGTGGGCACGCTATTCAAGATGCTGAGGGATATGCATTTTTACGTTTTCGTCATGCATTAGTGCCTGTTGCCAATATTGGATCTAATTTTGCTTGGATCCTTATTCTAATTGGAATTTTTATTCAATTGAGTGGTGCATTGTTATTAGGAATTATCTTTATGGCAGCTGCAGTACTGTTTCAAGTCATTACACTTCCGGTTGAATTTAATGCTTCCAATCGAGCAATGGATCAAGTGGTAGCATTAGGGCTAATTCAAGGGACTGAAGAGAGAGAAACACGAAAAGTACTATCAGCTGCCGCCCTAACATATGTCGCAGCCGCTGCAGTTGCTGTTTTAGAACTAGTAAGACTAATCCTAATATATACTGGAATGAGTAGAGAAGATTAAAAATAAGGCGATATCCACCAAGGTGGTTATCGCCTCTTTTAATTTTCAATTGGTTTTTTATTTTCATCTAAGGTGAATCCTTCTCCATGGACGTCATGAACGATTGTTATAGAGACAAATACATGGGGATCAACGGATGTAACAAGATTTTTTAAACGAACAATTTCATTTTTTCCAACAACGCAATAGAGAACTTCCCTTTCATTTTTCGTAAACGATCCATACCCTTTTAAGACGGTTACACCTCGATCCATTTCATTCATGATCTTCTCGGCAATTTGATCATTTTGCTCGGAAATAATCATCGCACCCCTAGCAGAGTATGCACCTTCTTGCATAAAGTCAATCACTCTTGCCCCGACAAAGACCGCTACAAGTGTGTACATTGCTTGCTTATAATTTAAATATGTCATTAATGAAAGGGCGATTACACATACGTCAAAGATGAACATTGTTTTTCCCATGCTCCATCCGGCGTATTTATGTACAAGTCTTGCAATGATATCTACTCCACCTGTCGTACCACCGAAACGGAAGATAACGCCAAGACCAATACCAACAAAGACCCCCGCAAATAATGCAGCCAAGGTCATATCATTTTTAAGTGGCATATGTAGCATATTTCTCTGGAAAATCCATAGAAAAAGAGATACCCCAACTGTACCGATAATTGTATAAATGAAGGAGTTTTTTCCAAGTAATTTCCATCCGATAATAAAGAGGGGAATATTTAAGATTAAATTGGTATAGGAAGGATCCCACTTAAATAAAAAATAAAAAAGTAGAGTAACTCCGGTGATGCCGCCCTCAGCCAATTTA
>DATFAH010000268.1:0-5978 GCA_035254805.1 Caryophanales bacterium
ACGATGTTGCCCTAGATTAGGCTTCCCAAGCTAGGTCAGTCTCCTTGGGGATGGATTTTCACCATCTGGGATTCCATTTCATTATTTTCATTCAGTCGTTTCATCGAAATGACGTCTCTGTCAGATAAAGAAAAGAAGAGCGCTGGCTATGCCAGCACTCAATGCGACTGCCCGTCGCACAAAAAGCGATGAGCATTGCTCACCGCTTTTTTTCTTAGTAAACCCATGAAGCTCCAATGATAATTAAAAGGATAAACAGAACTACAATTAGAGCGAATCCTCCGCCATGAAATCCTCCAGACATTTTCCTTTCCTCCTTTCAGCAGAACATGATGGTAATCATGCCTGCTTTTAATTAGAGCTAGACTGCTCCAAAAATATTTAGCAATTGAGGAGTATTACCATAATCACAATCACTACATTCGTAATACTCTTTAGAAATTGCTACAATATTCTATTCAAATTCGAAACAGTTTGATTAGGCATAAATCAATCAACGAAATTGTATCTTTGAAAAGCATGTTCAAGTTTACATTTCACATAAAGCTAAAAAATTCCCTTTATTGACACTGAATATTATTTTTGATTAGTTGAGGTTTATGTTATAGTAAAAAATGTGGTTTAAAATACCATTAGAAATTCTATTTAGGAGAGATACAACATGAAAAAATGGATTCTGGCCCTTACATTAGCAAGCGGGGTTTTGATTTTAGGTGGATGTGGTAAAGGCGGTTCGGAAAAGATCGTTCAAAGTAAGGTTGGAGATGTAACGAAGGACGAGCTCTACAATGCGATGAAGGAAAAAATCGGTTCGCAAGCCCTTCAACAACTTGTATATGAAAAAGTACTTTCTAAAAAATACAAGGTTACTGATAAGGAATTAGAGGCGAAAGTTGAGGAATTAAAAGGTCAATTTGGAACTCAATTCGAAGCAGCTTTAGCACAATACGGTTATAAAAATGAAGATGATTTGAAAAAATCCATGAAACTTGGCATGCTTCAAGAAAAGGCAGCAATGAAAGATGTTACTGTAACTGATAAAGAATTAAAAGACTATTATGAAACCTATAAGCCTGAAATAAAAGCTCGTCATATCCTTGTTGATGATGAGAAAACAGCTAAAGAAGTGAAACAAAAGCTTGATGCTGGTGAAAAGTTTGAAGATGTTGCGAAAAAATATTCAAAAGATACTGCTAGTGCCCAAAATGGTGGTGATCTAGGCTGGTTTGGAACTGGACAAATGGATCCTGCCTTTGAAAAAGCCGCATACGCCCTAAAAGTAAATGAAATTAGCCAACCAGTAAAATCACAGTTTGGATACCATGTGATCCAAAAGACAGATGAAAAGAAAAAAGAATCATTTGATAAAATGAAGAAGGATATCGAATACAAAGTGAAATCTTCAAAATTAACTAATGATGTTATTAATAAAACAATGGAAAAAGAACTTAAAGCTGCAAATGTAAAAGTGGATGATAAAGACTTAAAAGATGCTTTAAACCCACAAACTACTGCAGCTCCACAGCAATAAAAAAATTGGAAGGACTTTTTTAGTCCTTCCAATTTTTTTATTAAATTCCATTTGCTTTTTGTTCTCCACGCATTTCTTTTTCCATTTCAAGGCGTTTCATGTATACTTCCCCTTCTCTTTCAATGCTATCATTTTCAAGCTCGCGTTCTTCTCGCCCGGTTTTGATCGCCATTGTTGCACTTATTAAGATCCCGAACAATACTGCATAAACCCAAATTGGAACAGTCATTTGAAACATCTCCTTTATGTAATGGGGTTGTCCATTTTTTATCAGCTTATTCTATTAGAAAGGAAAAAATGCTATTTTCCACAAAAAAAAGATAGCCATGATAATGGCCACCTTATTTGTGAAATGTAGGTTTATAAAAAGATCGGTTGTCCAAAGCAAATATGCGTTCCGTAAATTCCCCTGGCTTTACTCTTTCTAAAGCCCGATCAAGCATATTCATTTTGGCGTCAATATTATCGATATAATGAAGTATCTCAGCTTCTTTTATTAATGGTGGTTTCGGACTTCCCCATTCTGCTTTTCCATGATGGGACAGGACTAAATGCTGGAGAACCATAATTTCTTCTCCAGATATTCCAAGTTCATCTGCTGCTTTCCCAATTTCATTTACCATGATTGAAATGTGGCCAAGTAAATTTCCTTCTACTGTGTAAACAGTCGAGATTGGGCCAGAAAGTTCCATAACCTTTCCGAGGTCATGCAAAATCACTCCTGCATAAAGCAGGTCACGGTCAAGGCTTGGGTATAGTGAAGAGATGGCTTTAGCTAAATTCAACATGCTCACTACATGGTATGCAAGGCCCGATACGAATTCGTGGTGATTTTTGGTAGCGGCAGGATACTCTAGAAATTCCTTTTGATACTTTTTGATTAAGTGACGAGTAATTCTTTGGATATTTGGATTTTTCATTTCAAAAATATACTGGGTAAGCATACCAGTCATTTCATCACGGCTAAGCGGCGCAGTAGCTAAAAAATCCGTTAGTTTGACACTGTCACTTGCCAAAGCGATCCGTATCTGGCGAATCTTTAATTGGTTTTTCCCACGATAATTTTGTAGTTCACCTTGTATTTTTACAATATTTTGTGCAGCATAGCTTTTTACATCTTCATCACTTGCATCCCAAAGCTTTGCTTCAATATCCCCGCTTTGATCCTGCAAGATAAGCGTTAAAAAAGGTTTGCCATTACTAGCAATTCCTTTTGTAGAACTTTTAATTAAGAGAAATAACTCCACTTGTTCTCCAACATCAAAATGTAGAATCCCTTTTTTCATCCTTTTCAAACGCCCCTTTCGTTTCTTATTAGCCAAGTATATCATTCTATGAAATCTTCTAAAACAGCACCCTTTTCTAAGAAGAGGATGTTTTCTTGTTGGAAATAATCTAGTAAATGCCGATGGCAAGTAAAAAATAAGATCTGATTTTGTTTTAATTGTTTAAGCAGTTCCATTACTTTTTGAGTTCGTTTCGCATCAAAATTAACAAAGCTATCATCAATGATAATCGGAAAAGCAAATTTTTCAAAAAGGGTTAAGGCAAGGGAAAGACGAATGGAAACATATACTTGTTCAGTCGTTGCCTGACTTAACTCATTTGCTTCAAAGATGGTATGATCTTTTCTTTCAATTAAAAACCCTGTACCCGTTGATTGAAGTAGGATTTTACAATAGTTGCCCTCTGTAAGAAAGGATAAAAAACCCTCTGCTTTGGTTAGCATTCTAGGCAAATGTAAATTTTTGTACTTTTCGATCGTCTGGGTAAGAATATCCTGTGCTAAACGATATGCTGCCCATTCCTTTGCAACCTCTTCTAATTCAAATTTCTTTTGTTTAAATTGATGTAGCAATTCCGAATAAAGCCCGCCCTCTTCTAGAAGTTGAATGGTATGAGTAAGTGCTGCTTTTTGCTCCCGTAAGCTGGATTTTTGTGACTTTAGTATGGTTATTTCTTGTTTATCTTCATTTATTCTCTCATCACAATCAGATATCTGTAAATAATCTTCTATTTCCATATTGCTGATTTGGAAATATTCTAGCTGTTTACCAATATCCTTTACCCTGTCCAGCAGCTTCGCCTCAAGCTCTGCCTTTTCACCAAGTTTATAAAACTCGTTTTCAGTTTCTACAGTTGCTTGAACAAAGAGCAGATTTACTTCCTGTTCTAAATGATGACACGTTTCTTTTAACTGCACAAGGTCTTCTGTCAATTCTTGCAGCTTAGCTTGCTTTTCTTTAGCTTTTATTGCTTTTTCATGCTGATCTTTCAATAAATCCCTCAGTAGATAGACAGAATTACGCAAATCTAAATTTTGTTCTGTCAGAAATTGATTTTCAAAAACCTGAATGGCATTCACTATTTCTAGCTGATCTTTTTCAAGATTCTCTAAAGTATCATGTAATTGCCTTTTTTCCCTTTTCAACAATTTGAACTGCTCAATAAGCTGAAAAACCTCTAAAAGATAAGCGTCTGCAATGGTTTCAGGTACTTTTAACTGACTGCTTATATCCTTTATTTCTTCTTTATACTTAGCAATATTCTTTTCCCATTGTTCAAATCTAGAGATGATTTTTTCATATTGCTGAAGCTGTTGTTCTAATTTAATATTTTGAATTTGCAAGTCTGTTTTAAATCTTTGATCTAATTCTAATTTTGTCTGCACCTTGAAAATTTCCAAATGGATTGGTGTTTCAAGCTCGTTCATTAACTGCATTTCTTCTTTTTTTAGATCAGCAAGGAACGGATCACTTACTCTTTTTTTAGGTTTATTGAAATTTATAAAAACAAAAATCCCTAGCAAAAGGAAACAAACTCCACCAATTATCGTAAAAATAGATTGCTTCGCCACTAGACCATATATTGTAATCCCGATAAAAAGGATACATAAAATAGAAAACTGAATTATCTTTTGTGCTTTTACTGCAGCCGCATGTTGGCGTTCCTGTTCTTCCATTTTTTTATGAATCTTAATTTTTTCTTGAACAGCCTTTAACTCGATTTCAATATTGCTTCGGGCATGGTTTTTATTTAATTGAGCTTCTAATTCCATTCTCTCTGATTCTGGCAATATCTTGCTCTTAGCAATATGAATAGTTGCTTCAAGATCTTCAAGTGCCTCTTTTTCTTCCGTAAATCGTTCATCTAACTGCTGCTTTTCTTCTTTTAATTCTTTCCCCTTTATGGAAAGTCTTTCAACCTGATCCTTCATATAAATATTTGTATTTATAGCTATAATTTCATTATCACTTAAGTCGATATGCAACTTTTCTTTAATATTAAGTAGTTCTTCATCAATTTCTAAAAGTTTCTCATGCAATTGCTTCTGCTGGAGGACAAGTTGGTCGTATAATGGGAATTTATCCATAGCAGCTAGTATTTCAGTCTCATTTTTTATAAGGCTATGATTGACGTTCATTGTTTCAATCTCTTTTTTAATTTTCTCCATTCTTTCGGAAAGGCTTGTTATCTGAGCAGTATATGGTTTAATTAGTTGATTCAGCTTTTCATATCGTTCAATCCCCTTAACAGGAAAAGAAATATGTCCAAGCGTTTTCAACTCATTTTCTAACCATTTTTTCTCCATAACGAATGGCTTAATTTTCTTCCAGTCACTTAGCTTGTTTACTCTGTCCTGCAATTGATTCATTAAATCTTGTATTTGCTCTAGCTCTATTTGTACTTTTTCCTTTTGCTCCACAAGTTGCTCATATTCTTGACTTTTCACTAAAGCCTTCTTTAATTCACTATTAAACTCATGAAGTTCTAATAGTTTTTCATTTAATGCCGGCTTTTTTCCACCTGGCTTAAACCTTGAATCTAACTCTTTTTGCAGTTCTGTTTCAGCGAATGATAGACGTTCTGAGCCTAATGCTCCCGCTGAAAATAGAAACTTGCCAATATCCTCTTTTTTCATCTGTTGAATATTTTGTAAACTATGCAAATTAAACGAAAAAACAGATTGAAATAGCCCTTTATCGATATTTGAAAGCAATGTTTTTAATAATTCGTCTCCTCCCATTACCCCATTAGCTAATGTAACGGAGACATCTCCAGATGCTGACTTTCCTTTCACTCTTTCTATAATGGCATATCCATATTTTTCTTGGAAAATTCTTATTTTTCCTCCATAATTTGTATGGTTTTTTGGCTCATACCTTAATTCTGTCTGCTGTTTCGTCGGGAATCCAAACAAGATTCCATGAATAAAAGCCATTATCGTGGACTTTCCAGCTTCATTTTCTCCATAGACAATTTGAAATTCATTTACATTTTCAATTTTGACATTTTCTAATTGCCCAAATCCATATATGTACATGTCAACAATCTTCAAAAGAGCAACCCTCCTTTCTTCTGGTTAAGATTTATAAAGTAAATTCAATAATATTCCTTCTGCTTTTTGCAAAAGCTGCTCTTGATCTTCCTCAGATAATTGTGATAA
>DATFAH010000269.1:0-3829 GCA_035254805.1 Caryophanales bacterium
TAACTCAACTTTCGCAGAGTGAAATCGGCAAATAAGCCTTGATATAACTAGGAAGGCCCGCAATCCATTGCTGAAGTTGACGTTGAATTAAATTTTTGATTCTCTTGTTTGTCTTACTTAGGGCATCTTGAATTAGCTCGATTAGCTGTTGTAAAGCGATAGCCCAATCTAGTTCATTGATTTCATCGCATAATTCGTAGAAGATGCCACCAATTGTGCGGTCATCTGTATTACAACGGTTTTGCCATGATAGGACAATATAACGGGCAAACACGATCGTTGTATGGCTAATTAACAAATCGTATGAACGCCCTTGAAACTCTTTTTGTAAACGCAATAGTGATTTGGTCGTCTTAAAAAAGACCTCAATATCCCAACGCATTCCGTAAATACGTACGATTTCTTGGTCTGATATAGTGCAATCTGTGCTAAGAATGGCAAGCCATTCACTTTTCTTATTGCGGTTTTGAATGAAAACCATTTTAACAGGCACTCCGTTTTTTAATACGGTGTGAATGGAACGAAGGATTCCATTTTTCTGTTGGATGGGTTGAGCCAGATGGAAAAGCTCCTTTAAGGAAATAGCCTTACCACCTACTAGATATCGTTGATTTGAGGGTTTGACCATTCCGATCACATCCAGACCTAAATCCACGATTTCATTAATAAGGGGTGTATGAGTGAACCAAGTATCCATCAGAACATAGCTTGCTTCTATTCCTGCTTCCATCGCTCGCTTGAGCATGGCTGGAATTTGTTCTGGAGCTGTTTGTAAAGCTTCAAGACGGCGTTTATACCCTGAAGTTCTCTTGTCAATATTCTCAGAAATCCCATTAATTTGGGTGTTTTTAGAGCTTAGTAAAGAAAAGTCCACTGGCATGAATGAATAACCATCAGACCAACCCAAAGTAAGCATACGGAAGCCCTTATAAAATCGCTTATAGATAGTCGAATGATCCATGCAGCGAGCTAGTAACTCTACTTTTTTGCTGCGATTCCGATCAAACATGGAGTCATCAATAATAAAAGCCTTCACACGTTTAAGATCTGTTAAACAACTGACTTTAGAAATGGTTGAAGCACTGAAAGAAAGCAAAAAACGTCGCCATGCGAACTTGGAATAGTTTAAAAAACGATAGACTGCATCTTTAGCTGGGAACTGTTCTGCCTTTTTTGATTCCAAAAGTCGATACCAATTCTTCTGTTGAAAAATAAGACAAAAAACAAGTTGAAACAAATAGGAACAAGTAAATCCTAAATTCCTTTTGATGTTAGCCTTACGTAAATGTTTAAAGATTTCCAATTCACCAAATACTGAATTTAACTCGTCAGGTAGTTGATTGTTTTGCTTATTTTGGTCTATCATATAGGGGACACCTCTTCTGTATGGTAGTGATTTCTAGTCAATCTCACTTTACCACAGAACGAGGTGTTTTTTCATTTTATTCTACGTTTGTCAAGGAACATATTAAACAGGTACCGTTGCTTAGAGGGTCAACATCTGAAACTTTTTATTTAGGTGCGAAAGTTGAGTAAATAACTCCCACATTTGCGAGGGGACAATTGCTTTTGCCATTCCTTCAGTATCAGTTGGGTTCAAGACTTCTTTCCCATATCTTTTTAAATCTCCATTTATCCGCATCACAGGCGGCACACCAACAGTTAAATGGATATCTGATGCTTTTAATTCAAATGCTGCGCGCAGTAAAAGATCAATTTTTTCTTTCATTGTATTGGCACTCCTACTCCAAAATGGCGACACGTAAGACTTCTTCCGTCGTGGTCAATCCTTGTTTTACTTTTAACAATCCATCATCTATTAAAAAAATCGTTTTATTTTTCATGGAAAGCTCCCGGAGCTTTTGTAAAGATTCCCCGTTCATAATAACACGTCTCATTTCGTCATTGATCACAAGGATTTCATGAATGGCGATCCTTCCTTTATAACCGGTCATATTGCATGAGGAACAACCTTTACCACGAGTGATCTTTTCAATCTTTATCCCTCGTTTTGAAAAAATATCTATCTCCCGTTTCGATGGTGTACAATCCTCCGCACAATCGCGACAAACCTTCCGTACCAAGCGCTGTGATATGATACCACTCAATGATGAGGCAAGTAAAAATGGTTCCACTCCCATATCAAGCAATCTTGTAACCGTCCCAATCGAGTCATTTGTGTGCAATGTACTTAAAACCAGATGTCCTGTTAATGAAGCACGGATGGCTACATCCACTGTTTCCTTATCACGAATTTCCCCGACCATAATAATGTTTGGATCTTGACGCAAAATGGACCGTAAGCCAGCTGCAAATGTCATGCCGATACTTTGATTCACTTGAATTTGATTGATTCCCTCTAATTGGAATTCGACAGGATCTTCGATTGTAATGATATTAACCTCTTCATGATTTAACTTGTTTAAGGCGGCATATAGTGTAGATGATTTACCAGAACCTGTCGGCCCAGTAATTAAGACAATCCCATTTGGCTTTTCAATTAAATCTGAAAATCTTTTAAAATGAAGGGAATTAAATCCGAGTTTGCTAATATCGTTTAACGTTGTCCCCATGTCGAGAAGCCGCATCACAATTTTTTCCCCAAACATGGTTGGAAGTGTTGATACCCTCAGATCAACAGGATGGAAATCAAGGTTTATTTTCATTCTTCCATCCTGAGGGATGCGATGTTCCGTTATGTCCATGTTCGCCATAATTTTAATTCGAGCAGTCAAGACACTTTGCATATGACGAGGTAAAATACGTTCCACTCGTAATAATCCATCGACCCGGTAACGAATTACTACCTTTGTCTCTTGTGGATCAATATGAATATCACTCGCTTTTTGTGTAGCGGCATTTGCGAGAATTTGATTCACAAGCCGGATGATCGGTGAATCTTGATCAGCCGTATCATTTTCCTGTTTTCTCTCTTGCTGCGGCAATTCTCCAATTAATTCTTCAAAGCCTTCATCAAGGTTGTAATATTTATTAATTGCCCTTAAAATATCATCCTTCGTTGCAATTGCTGTTTCAATCTGAAATCCTGTTGACAGACGCAAATCGTCAATAACAAAGAAATCCATTGGATCTGCCATGGCAACAAAAAGGCGGTCACCCTCAATTTTTAGCGGGATCATTAAATTTCTTCTAGCTGCTTCTTTCGAAATTAACGTAAATAGCTTTGTATCAAATGGATAACGATAGAGACTAATGTGGGGGATTCCAAGCTGAAATTCCAGCACTTCAATTAATTGTTGCTCCGTTATAAATCCATGCTGTAATAAGACATCTCCAAGTCTTTGATTTGAACCTTTGTTTTTCAATGCCGCTTGAAGCTGTTCTTCCGTGATCAAACCTGCTTCCACAAGCAGATCGCCAAGCCTCTTTCGTGTCTGCTTCATCTATATCCCTGCTTTAATCGTTATTTTGGCCTATCATTTTTTATCCAATGAACTAATTGGGATTCTGTTCTGTCATTTCAGAAGAATCCGGAGTATCTGTTGCATTTTGACCTGTAATAGGTAGTTTTTCAGTCGATTCAGTCCCTTGTGGGTCTGTATCTTTAGTTGTTTCAGTGCTTTGATCATTATTAGGGACAGTAAGGGAATGAATTTCGACTCGATACACCGGCGGGTAATAATCTTCGGCAATCAGCTCTTTTTTTAGGAGTTGATCGCTTTGGTAAATTTCTCGATATACTTTAACCAAGTTCCCCTCTTTTCCTGGAGTGGTAACACTAACCTTTCCTGATGCTAATAGTGGGCTATATTGAATGATCGTTTTTGGTTTAAAACCTTGTATATCGGTTGAAATTTTATATTGGTTA
>DATFAH010000270.1:0-3570 GCA_035254805.1 Caryophanales bacterium
TGATATATAGCCTCCCCCTTCAACTTTCGGTTTAATCGTTAACGTTGCTAACTTTACTTCATTTCTTAACCATAAAACACCACGTGTGAGCGAATCATCAATTTTACCAATCATTTTATTTTCCTTAAAAATAGCTGTTCCATTAATAAAGGCAATGGTTTGCTGTTTTTCTGTATCATCCTCTGGGGGAAGAATTTTAATCCATGGCAGGGCACCTTCTCCAGATTCAGTCAACATTAGTGAAAAGTCTTTAGTCGTTACATTCATTCCTATTTCCAAGTTTCCTAATTCACGGAGCACTTCTGAAATATCTCGTTCAAGCGGAGGCATAAGTTTTAATATTTCTTTTGCTTTTTGGTAACTTACAAATAGTTGCGACCTTTCACGAAGCTGTGGATGGCGTAGGAAGAAATCAATATGGCCGCTAATATTTTCTTTAGCCACTTCTTCATCAAAAATAAAAACCTCACAATGTCCCCAAAAAATATGACGAGGCAGTTTTTCTTGCAGCTTTGACATGGCATCAGCAATCGTCTTACCCTCTGCAGAACGCATTAAAGTTTGCACGGAACCGCCTCCAGGACTTCCTGACATTTCTTGCTGACTGCTAGATCCTTTTGGAATAAATACTAAAACGGATAATTCGATAACATCATCTGATTTTTTATCAATTCCGGCAGCTGTTACCAATGCTAAATCATTCACTTCCCGCCGATCCCAACAACCTGAAAGTGGAAAAATCAGCAAAATGAAAAAAAAGATGACCGTAAATTTTTTGAGTTGAGAGGATTTCATCTAGCGGTTGTTCCTTTCTTTTTTTGCCATTTTGTTTTAATGATAGCAATCATTAATAAAAAGATAGGTATTCCGACTTGGACTGTTAAAAAATAAAATGCAGCAGAAGTCCCTAAGAAATGGCTAAGTTCCTGAAGATCTGGTGCAGACCAAATTCCAAAAAGGGCGACCAACAAACCCATTGGTAAAATAATTGGTCGAAAATCTGATAGCTTCAACAATTGCGATGTTCCTAGCACAAGTGTGTAGAAAAATACCGTAATTTTCACAAAAGTACCTGCAACCCATAGTGCGATAATAATCGATTCAAGATGTTCTAAAAAATCAGCAATGCTAATATATCGTGTGGCAGTGATAACGGGATAAGTTAAATTAGCAGTTGATTTTCCGAATAATAATAGTGTCGTAATATTCGTCATGATCATGATAAACATCACACTAAAAACGGAGATCATTCCCCATTTCATGCCTTTTTCTCTGTCGGCCAAAAAAGGCAGAAAGAACGAGACAAGGATAAATTCACTAAACCAGCTTTGAGGTACGACAGAACCCTTAAAGGATGGCAATAAACCATTTTCCATAATCGGAAACAAGTAATGTGTATCTAAATCTTTTACAAGCAAAACACATATGACAATATAAAGAAGGGATACGACTGGGACAATGATTTCAGAACATCTGCCGATAACTTCAAGTCCACCATAAACGGCATATGCTGATACGATCATCATAGCCGCAATAATTGCGATCATCGGGGTACGATTTAGAAAGGTCCCAGAAACAAATTCTGCATATTCCCGCACAATAATCCCTGTTATATGTAAATAAAATAAGATAAAAAAAACACCAAGTAATTTTCCTAAAATTTTTCCTAATATTAGTTCACTATATTCGATGATGGTTTCTTTTGGGTAGAGCTTATTTAATTGATAGGCCACAAAAACACATAAATATCCAATAACGGAAGCCCAAATGGGTGAAATCCACAAATCTTGTTTCGCATTTTTCGCAGTTATGGCTGGAACAAGTAAAAGAATTGTTGCTAGAATGGTTTGATTCATCATGATTGCCATTTGAAGTGAAGAGATTTTTCCTCGCTCTATCATTTTACTATCATCTCCTATTCCGATCCTTTTTGGGGATTTGGTTTTTGCCTATCAGATTGACGATATTGATTATATTCACCAGTTAATCGAGGACGTGTTTTTAAACTCCACCAAGGAGCCCTGACTAAAACATCTTTCATCTCGGCACCTTTCATGGGAGCCATTGGGGAAAGGTATGGTACTCCAAAAGACCGTAATTTTGCTAAATGAATAATGATTAATAGAAGTCCTAGCATAATTCCAAGAAGTCCAAAAGTACCAGCAAAAATCATGATTGGAAACCGAAGCATACGAAAGGAAATGGCAGCGTTATAGCGGGGAATAGAAAAGGAAGCGATCCCTGTTATCGCAACAACCATTACCATTGGAGCTGATACAAGCCCAGCAGATACTGCAGCCTGACCTATGACTAGCGCACCAACAATACTTACAGCAGAACCAACTTGCTTAGGCAGCCGAATACCAGCCTCTCTTAATGCTTCAAAGGTAATTTCCATAATTAACGCCTCAACAATTGCCGGAAATGGAACATCTTCTCTCGATTTTGCAACACTAAGTAACAATGTTGTGGGCACCATCTCTTGATGGAAAGTTAAAATGGCAACATAAGCTGAAGGCAGTAGCAGGGCAATGAGTAAAAAAAGGTAACGCAGCCAACGAATTAATGTTCCGATGATAAACCGCTGATAATAATCCTCTGCTGATTGAAATAAAGAATAGAGGGTGGTAGGTGCAATTAATACAAAAGGCGTTTCGTCTACTAAAATCACGACCCGGCCTTCAAACAGAGCAGATGCTGCAATATCGGGACGTTCCGTATTTAAAACTTGCGGAAATGGAGAAAAAGGGCTATCTTCAATAAATTCCTCCAGATAACCGCTTTCTAAAATTCCATCAACATCAATTCGGCTAAGCCGATTAGTTACTTCCGTAATTAATGTTGGATCAGCAAGGTCATCAATATATGCGATCATGACATTTGTTTGACTATATCGTCCAATACTTAGAGATTTCATTTTTAGCTTCGGACTTCTAATCTTTCTTCGTAGAAGAGAAGTATTCACCGTTATTGTCTCTGTAAAGCCATCCCGCGGTCCACGGACAACGGATTCAGCCATTGGTTCTTCAATCGAACGTTTTTCAAATTTTGCTAACCCTACGGCAATTCCAGAAGAATGCCCATCAATGATAATAACGGGATTTCCAGATGAGACTTGGTTGATAACTTCTTGAAGTGTTTTAGTTTGGTCAACCTTTGAAACTGATAATTTTTCTTCTAGAATGGTTTGGATATCTTGTGAATTTATTACTTCTTGCGACATAAAAGGGGATAACACACTTTTGTCGATTTCTTCGCTATTAGACAAGCCTTCAATATATATAAGGACAGCTTTGATTCTTTGTCCAAGTAAAAAGGATCGAAAGATAACATCGGAACAATCTGAGTAAATCTTTCTCAATTCTTGTTCATTTTCATGCAATTGACTAGACAGATGTTTCCCATCAATGTGTTCTGAATTGGAAAGATCATCAAGTTGATTCTCTTTGTTGTCCTTATAGGTAAATTGTAATTTTCGAAGTTTTTTTCGTAAATTCATTTCGTATTCCCCGTTTTTATGTAGTTAAATAGATCGAATAGGTACAAAATACCTTTTTAGTATGTTTCTGA
>DATFAH010000271.1:0-2201 GCA_035254805.1 Caryophanales bacterium
TTGGATCCAATCTTAAAGGATGCAGATCCGCTAATAGAAATGCCTAAATTTCTTTGGTATGGTAATTTTAAAAAAAGCCATCAATATTTTATTTTTTATTTAACAAAAATTGGTTGTGATATCGTTATCTTTCATCCTGAAGGAAAAGATATTTTGGCTGATATGGTTACTGAGGATGTATTTACCCATCATTATCAAAATAGGCAGCAACCAGAACCATTTCCTAAAGAAAAAAGGAACCGGAAAACTACAGTTGCCTACCGGGCATCTAGAGAAATTGAAACCATTTTGAATTCAGAAGGGTCTGGGTTGTATAAGCCTTGGCAGTTAAGAGAGTATATGCCATCATCTGTTACATTAAAAACAACCTATGATGAACTCTTTATTCTAGGCAAGGAAATGGCCATGATTAGACCTGATTTCCAAGTAAGTAATGGACAAGTAAAAATTCCTTCATTATTTGCGAAAATTCAAGGCATAAGCAAAAATAAAAAAGAATATTGGGACCGACTTCATGCACTATGTCAATTGGAGAATAGCCTCTTGATCCGCCATTTTCCATTTACAGTGATCACATCAAATGATTTTCGCTTCCATTATCGAAATGCGCTTGGTCTTGATGGAAAATTAAGCAGTGAAAAAATGATGCAAGCCCATTATTGGACCTATTCTTATCTTCCAGTTGGCTTGCAAAAAGGAATTGCCCATGCCATAAGTGATATTTGTGAACATCCAAATTTTAAGTTGCACCCAAAAGAAAGTATTGAGGAATTAAGAATCTTTTTGTTTAGTCATTGTATGCAAATGCCAAAAAGTATCATTCAATTACTAGAGAAGTTTGATTATTCAGGGAGCATTCCAAAGCTCATTTTGTACAATAATGAAATGCATGGAATGTCCTCAAGAACAGACGCTGCCTTATTGCTCCTCTTAAATAAATTTGGCATTGATATTATCGTTTACAATCCAACAGGTCATAACGATATCGAAAATTATTTCGTTGAAGGTTTATTTGATACCCATTGGCTGGAGGATGTCGTTTTTGAACAGGAGTATAAAGAACCTTCCAAGCTAAAAAAGGGATTTTTTCAAGGAATATTAAAAAATTTCAAGGGAGAATGAAGAAATGAATCTATCACCGAATCCATCTAACGGTCTGACAACTCTTAACCAGGATGATAAATTATCCGAAACAAAAGTATCTGACATTAAGCTGGCATTAAGAAATGAACCTGAGGTTCAAAACTTAGCACGCTCGATTGATGAACGTGATCAAATTCACATTTTAGAATTTGGAAAAGAACCAGCCGTACAAATCTCCCGTTTCTCCGATCAAATTTTAGGAAATATGCGGACAACAAAAGTGGAAGATTCCGGTGAACTACTTAAACAGCTTGGTCGGATTATGGATAAATTTGATGCGAAAGATTTTCAAAAAACTTCTGGTGGTGTATTTGGCAAGCTGTTTAAAAAAGGCGAAAAGATAGTTGAAAAACTTTTCGGGAAATACCAAACGATGGGCAGTGAAATTGATAAGGTTTATGTTGAAATTTCAAAATATCAGCATGAGATGGTCAATTCCACTACGATGCTTGAACAAATGTATGATCAAAATTATCAATATTACTTAACACTTGAAAAATATGTTGTCGCTGGAGAAATGAAAGCAGAAGACTTAAAATATAATCAGCTTCCACAGTTAGAAGCTAAGGCAGCTTCCGGTGATCAACTAGCTTCCATGCAACTGGATTCACTCCGTAATGCTATCGAACTTTTAGAACAAAGAATCTATGATTTAGAAATGGCCAAAATGGTTTCCTTGCAGACAGCACCGCAAATTCGATTGCTGCAAAGAGGGAACACAAAGTTAATTGGTAAAATCAATTCGGCTTTTGTCACAACGATTCCAATCTTCAAAAACGGATTGATCCAGGCCGTTGCTGCAAAAAGACAGAAGCTCGTTGCTGATTCCATGAGTGAGCTCGATCGCAGGACGAATGAAATGCTCCTAAAAAATGCGCAAAATATTTCAAAACAAAGTACTGATATCGCAAGACTTGCCGGTGCTCCAAGCATCAAAATTGAAACTATTGAAGAGTCATGGAATATTATCATAAAAGGTATGCAAGAAACAAAAGCAATTGAAGAGGAAAATAAACGGATGCGTGAAGAAGGTAAAAAGCGCCTAGAACAGCTTCAAG
>DATFAH010000272.1:0-3050 GCA_035254805.1 Caryophanales bacterium
TTTTGTTGTTCATCGACTGGATGAACGACATTTTTCACGCTCTCTCACTCGTTTTTGTTGTTCATCGACTGGATGAACGACATTTTTCATGCTCTCTCACTCTTTTTTGTCGTTCATCGACCAGATGAACGACATTTTTCACGCTCTCTCACTCGTTTTTGTTGTTCATCGACTAGATGAACGGCATTTTTTAGGCTGTCGAGAGGTTTTCTCAACAGCCTAAAAGCAATCTAAAAGACTACTTTAAGAAGCATTTATTGAATCTGAATTTTTAACCAATCGAAACCATACGGTCAATGGACAACTTTGCCCGCTCAGCTATATCTGCAGGAACTGTGATTACATGCTTGTTTTCTTTTAAGGCGGCTAACACTTTTTCTAGTGTGATCATTTTCATAAAAGGACAGACAGCTTCTGGATTGGCTGCAACAAATCGCTTGTTTGGGTTTTGCTTTTGCATCTGGTGTATAATTCCTACTTCGGTTGCCACAACAAATTCATCTGCCTGCGAAATTTTAGAGTGTTTTAACATGTTTCCCGTTGATAGAATATGAGTTTTTTCCTTTGGCAATATGCCTTCAGACATTAAATACATGCTAGAAGTAGAGCAGCCACATTCTGGATGCACGAGCAGATCGGCATCTGGATGCTGTGTAAGAACATCATCTACTTGATCTGGAGCAATCCCAGCGTGAACGTGACATTCACCCAGCCAAACATGCATATTTTCACGACCTGTTTCGGTCTTTACGAAATTTCCAAGGAACATATCCGGCAAGAAAAGGATCTCTTTATCTTCTGGAATCGATCGTACAACTTCTACTGCATTTGATGAGGTACAACAATAATCGCTTTCTGCCTTCACTTCAGCCGTTGTATTCACATAAGCAACCACCACTGCACCTGGATGCTCGGCTTTCCATTCCCGAAGTTGTTCAACTGTGATCGAATCAGCTAAAGAACAACCTGCTTCAAGGTCAGGAAGAAGGACCGTTTTGTCCGGGTTCAGGATTGCAGCTGTTTCTGCCATAAAGTGAACACCACAAAATACGATGACGTCTGCAGAAGTGTCCACCGTCGCACGGGCAAGACTAAGAGAATCCCCCAACACGTCTGCAATATCTTGAATCTCTGGAAGTTGATAATTATGAGCAAGCAGAATGGCATTGCGTTTTTTCTTCCATTCTTGTATTTCTTCCACTAAACTATTTTTTATTTCAGTAACTGTCATTTTTAAAGCCCCCCCTAATACTACTTGATACGAATGTCGAATAACTTGCAAAGCAATTAGCACCATGAATGTCTGTACATGCTGCTTTCCCGATGGCAAATAACCTATTTAATGAAGTACGTCCAATTTAATCCGCTCCTGGCCAACTAACTTCACTACAAATAACAACCTATTGTAAAATATTAAGGTTAACAACTGTCTTGACATATATATTTACACAGTTTCACGCTAAAAACAAGATTTTTCGCAAAAAAATATGACTGCTTAAAAATGGAAGTCTAGCAGGCTTTGCCCTTACAAACTTTTGATTCATTAACCAACCAATTGTTTTTCGAGAAATTAAGCTTATCAATATAGAAGTGTTTCCATGCCAGGGCGAAAAAAAGAAGAGAAATCATCATCAGATAGTTTCTCTTCTCCCTACTATTTAAGCTACTTTCTTCACAGTCACGTCATCATGAAAGGTTAATTTTTCATAAATACTTCCTATAATAAATCCAATTAAACCAGGAATCACCCATCCAAAGCCCTTCGTTTGCAATGGTACGTTCGCTAATAACTCTGTAAATGAACCGTTTAAAAAGGTAGAATTGATAATTTCTAGTAAGCTAAATAATCCAACAAGACCAATGGTCATCACGTAAACAGGGCGTTGATTAAATGGTAATCGCTCATGTAAAAGGCCTAAAATTATTAAAGCAATGGCCATTGGATACAATAAGCCCAGTATTGGGACAGATACTTTTAAGATTTGCGATAGACCAAGGTTTGCGACAAATCCGCTGATGAAACATAAAAGAATGACCCATTTGATATAAGTTAATTTCGGAAAAATACTTGAAAAATATTGAGCACATGATGTGATTAATCCAATACAAACACTTAAACAGGCTAATGTAAAAATTAATCCTAAAACGATCGTTCCACTAGTTCCAAACAATTGATGTAAGACCATACTTAATACAATCGCCCCATTATCAACTTTCCCTGGTAACGAAGCGGAAGCTCCAATATAGGCAATCACTAAATAACTAAAAGTTAAAAGCAGACCGCAAATTACACCACATATCGCTAAATATTTCACTTGTAATGTGGAATTGCTTATATTTTTACTTCTGAAAATATTCGCAAATATAATTCCGTAAATTAAGGCGCCAATCGCATCCATTGTTTGATAACCATCTAAAAATCCTTGTGAGATCGGATTCTCTTTATATCCTAAAGTTGCCGCTTTGAAGTCTGGTAAATCCGTAAATAAAGCTTTCAAAAAAATAATGATAATTAACACTAATAATGAAGGAGTTAAAATCTTGCCAAATCGATCTACTAATTTTGAAGGCGATTTGGCAAACCAAAAGACGATACTAAAAAATAGGACGGTATAAATTAAAAGCCCTATCGGTGAAGACCCGATTGCATTTGGCAAAAAGGGCTTTGCTCCCATTTCATAAGCAAGACTGCCGGCACGAGGAATGGCAAGCCCTGGCCCAATGGACAAATAAATGGCCATTGGAAAAAGTAAAGCAAAAATAGGATTCACCCTGTTTATTAATGTATCGAATGTTCCTGATTTTGCAATCGCGATAAAAGCTAATACGGAGAGGCCCGCATCTGAAATAATAAATCCCAGCGCTGCTTGCCATACATTTTCTCCAGCAGCTTGCCCCAAATAGGCTGGGAAAATTAGATTTCCTGCCCCAAATAGCATTGAAAATAACATAAAGCCAATAAACATGATTTCTCTATTAGGTAATTTATTCAACTAATCCACCTCAAACAACTATATTGTTATATTACAATATTTTATTCTACCAAAATT
>DATFAH010000273.1:0-4550 GCA_035254805.1 Caryophanales bacterium
CTTACCATTTCTATACCTGTTTTGACCCTTTTATTCTTTCAAACAATCGTGCATGGAGAAAATTTAAAAGTTGATAAACTAGTCCTTTTTAAAAGTTATGTAGATAAGAGTATTATCGAGGAACTTGGCGGGACTATTTTAGAAGAATACAAGAATATACCCGCTGTTCAGATCAAAATCCCAGAAGAAAACGTCAACTTACTTAGCCAAAATAATAAAATTAAATCCATTGAAAATGAGCAAAAGGTAAAGATAGAGGAGCAGACAGAGAATTGGGGTGTAAATGCGATTGAAGCCCCAAAAGCGTGGCAATCCCATTATACGGGTAAAGGTGTGAAAATAGCCGTGATTGACACCGGCATATATTCACATGAAGATTTAAGCATTGCCGGGGGGAAATCCTTTGTTTCCTATACTAGCTCCTATACAGACGATAACGGCCACGGCACACATGTTGCTGGGATTATTGCGGCAAAAAACAATAATGTCGGAATTGTTGGTGTTGCTCCTGATGCCCAGTTATATGCCGTTAAGGTTTTGAGAAATGACGGCTCTGGGAATATGTCTGACATTATTTCAGGGATTGACTGGGCTATCACGAATAAGATGAATATGATTAACCTTAGCCTTGGCTCCACGGAAAGCTCGAATATATTAGAAGAAACGATCAATAAGGCATCAAAAGCTGGCATATTGGTTATTGCTGCAGCCGGAAATAACGGAAATAGCAATGGGACCGGGGACACCGTTAATTATCCTGCTCGTTATGATTCTGTCATTGCGGTTGGCGCCACCGATATATGGAAACAGCGTGCCAGTTTCTCATCAACCGGAAATGAGGTTGATTTTGTAGCTCCAGGCGTAAATATACTTAGTACGGTATTGGACAATCAGTATGTGTCTCATTCAGGCACGTCAATGGCTGCTCCGTTTGTCACTGGAGATCTAGCCCTTCTAAAAGAAATGTATCCGACGATGTCCAATCAAGGTTTGGTTGATCAATTAAAAAAGAAAGCACTCGATTTAGGTGCACCTGGTCATGATCCATTGTATGGATATGGACTTATTCAATCGCCGTTTGGCCCAGAGAGAATATCGGGAAGTGATCGCTTTCAAGTAGCCGTTAAGGTTTCACAGGAAGGCTGGACATCCTCCAATACAGTCCTCATCAGCAATTATATGGCTTTTGCAGATGCCCTTTCTGCTGCACCACTTGCCTATAAGAATGATGCACCTATCCTTTTAACGGAGCCTAACAGCTTGAATAGCCTGACAAAACAAGAAATGGTACGGTTAGGCGCTAAACATGCGATCATTATCGGTGGAAATGGAAGTGTAAGTAACACAGTTGCAGCAGAAATTCAGTCAATGGGAATCAATGTAAAGCGAATCGACGGCATTAACCGATTTGAAGTTTCTAGAAATATTGCCAATGAAATGGGCTCGTTTCAAACAGCCATCATTGCGAATGGATTGAATTTTCCTGATGCCCTCTCGATTGCTCCGTATGCTGCTTTGAATGGTTATCCTATTTTGCTGACAGAGCCTCATAAACTGCCTGCTGAAACAAGTGATGTGCTCAATGTAAAAGCGGTTAAAAATACGATAGTTGTAGGTGGGAAAGCAAGCGTAGATAATGCTGTCTTTTCTGAACTTCCTTCTGCAATAAGAATCGGCGGGAAAGACCGATATGAGGTAGCAAAAAATATATTTGAAAGTTATTATCCTGATTCCAGCAAACTGTTTATCGCTACTGGCAGTACTTTTGCTGATGCCTTGACTGGCTCTGTGTTAATGGCAAAAGACAAAACTACATTATTACTAACGGAAAAGGATGATTTGCCAGATTCAACCTCCTTAGCCCTTTCCGAACGATCCGTACCAGTCCAGAATTTTGTTATACTTGGCGGAGTTGGGTCAGTAGGGAATAATGTTCTCTCTTTATTATCCAAATAAAAAAAGGACGACTCCTTCATTTTTTAAATGAAATCCGAGTCGTCTTTTTTTCTATCTTACTTTCGTGGATGTCTCATTTCGATTTCCACCTTGATCATAGACATAAATGGTGATACTTCGGCCTTTGCTTTGTTTTTTTATTCTTACACGATAATAGCCTTTAGAATTCGCTTTGCTTTCGCCTAATTTTATATTTCCAGTTTTGACGAACACCTTATTATAGGCTTCTGTTTTTCCGGAAACACTTGTTGTTCGTGAGGTGACAGGATAAATAACAGGCCTTTTCGGCGGTATTCGGTCCAGAACAGTGATCACTACTGGTGTGCTTACATTGTTATATCGATCCATTCCCACAATAGAAATTTTTGTATATTCTTTTTGTTTTGGAATCGTTACGACAAAATGTTGATTACTGGCTGTTTTGGCTGTGCCAATGATTTTTGAACCCACTTTGACGAAAATTTTCGCGTTTGCTTCCGCCGCCCCTTTTACTGTAGTATCTAAATTCGTTATTGGATAGACTTTTGAAAGTGTCGGGCCTGTTTTATCTTTTACCGTAAGTGTTAGCGGCTGACTTTGGTTGCCGCTTTGATCTGTACTTATAATCGATAATATTGCCCCTGCTTTTTGCAAAGGAATTTTCACAGAAAAAATACCTTGAGAATTCGCTGTCGCTACACCAACCACCTTATTACCAAGTGAGATGGTCACCTTCGAATTTATTTCTGCCTTCCCTGTTACAATAGAGGTGGAATCGCCAATTTCAGTAACATTTGGAACGGCTGGAGGTGTTATATCCAACACCTTTATCGTTTGCGGCAGGCTTTTATTGTCCTCTGAGATGTCCACTTTAACTGTAAGGATAGTTCCGCCCTGCTGTTTCGGTATTGGGATAGCATACATATTGTTGCTATCAAACTCCCCTGTTCCAATGACCCCTTGATTATTACTTACGATTACTTTACCTGTATGGATCGTATCTGATACTTTACCGGATATGGTTGTATCCTGATCGGAAAAAGGATTGATTGTTGGTTGATCATACAGCTTCAGTTTTAATGCCTTAGCTGCATTGACTCTTCCTGCGCCATAAATGGAATCCTTTCCATATGCTCCAAGATCATCAGCCGATTGCATTAAATAATTGACCACCTGGGTGTTCGTAAAATCGGGATGCTCGGACCAGACGAGGGCTGCAACTCCAGAAACGATGGGGGCAGCCATCGATGTACCACTCATATACCCATACTCATCATCAGGAAAAGTCGATAAAATATCTTCTCCTGGTGCTGCAATATCCACACTATCTCCAAAATTAGCATACGAAGATATATGATCCATGTCATCTGTAGAGGTGACAGAGATGACGTTTGGATAGGAGGCAGGGTATACTTTTTTAAATGAATGGTCATTGCCTGCTGCCGCTACAATGACTACACCCTTACTATATGCCTCTTGGATCGCATCATTTAACGCTGTTGATTCCTCATAGTCACCAATGCTCATATTGATAATCTTGGCACCGTAATCAATGGCATAATAGATGCCATTAATGATATCAGATGTATAGGCACTATCGTCATCCGCAAAAACATTGATCGGCATAATCTTCACCCCGGGTGCGACTCCACTTCCGCCATCATTATTATCAGCAGCTGCCGCAATAATCCCGGAGACATGTGTACCATGAGCGCCTACACTAATAAATTCATTCGTATCGTAAAACATATCATATGGATCTACCAGCTGATCCTTTAAATCGGGTTGTTCCGGATCAATCCCATCATCAATCACAGCCACAATGACATCAGATGATCCTCTCGTGGTATCCCAGGCTTGTGCTGAATGAATTACCTGATGAAACCATTGATCTGGGTAACCAGGATCATTGGGAACGAATTTCAGCTTCATCTTATAATCAGGTTCTACATACTCGACATCTTTTCGATCATCGATAGCATTCATGGCTGTAGTCACGGATTCTTTGTTCGGCACTTTCACTGTAACAAGGGAATGATCTCCGCCAACACCATTTTCCACCACTTGATAAACGCCAATTTTATTTTGAGTGGTTGGTTTTTTCAATTTAACGATAACTTGATTTGTCTGATTTTTTGTGCTGGTATCTAGCTTTTGACTGTTATTGTCAGTAGCGAATGTTGGAATACTAAACAATGAACCTGCTAAAATCAGTGATGTAAATAAAGCTGTACTCCTCATAACTCCTTTTTTCTTCATTCCCCAGCACCCCGATCTATGAATATATATTCCTACTTTATGAATATTATAAAATTTATCTACGCTACGAAAAATTAATTTTACATTAATTTCTCCCTAAAAAAATGACCTGGGTGATCCCTACTATTTTTGGTTTAACTTAAAGCACGAAGCCCTTAATAATGAGCCTTATGTATACTTAAATTCTTCTTTCTAAATGACTATTAACACGCTGGATATTCTTTCTATCTATCATATCAGATTATTAATAATTAGTAGATGAAAAAATAGTTAATTTTGCTTCTCCATTATTAGCCTTATATAACTCAAGATGAAAAAAGGGACTTGTAATAAGCCCCTTTTTTCAAATGTTATGC
>DATFAH010000274.1:0-3909 GCA_035254805.1 Caryophanales bacterium
TGAAAATGTTAACAGTGGAAAATGTGTCAAAAACATATGGGGAAAAACGCTTATTTGATCACATCTCCTTTACGATTACGGAAAAAGAGCGTGTGGGCTTAATCGGGATTAATGGGACAGGAAAATCCTCTTTATTGAAAATTATTGCAGGAGTCGATCATTCAGATGATGGGAATATTATTGCCAGAAAGGATTATACGATTTCTTATTTGGATCAGCAGCCAGAAATGGTTGCTGAAAGAACGGTATTTGAACAGGTTTTTCATGGAGAAGCTCCAGTATTAAAATTATTACGTGAATATGAAAATGCGCTATTTAAGCTAAATCAATCACCAAGCAATGAAAAATGGCAAGAAGAATTATTTCAATTACAGAAGCAAATGGATGCCTTAAATGCCTGGGATGCAAGTACAAATGCAAAAACGATTTTAATGAAATTAGGAATTGATGATTTTAGTAAACAAGTCGGTGAACTTTCTGGGGGACAAAAAAAGCGTGTTGCCCTAGCCCAAGTATTAATTGAAGCACCAGATTTACTTATTTTAGATGAACCAACAAACCATCTTGATTTTGATACGGTCAAATGGCTGGAGGATTATTTGAGTAAGTACAGTGGGGCACTCTTACTAGTTACGCATGATCGTTATTTCTTAGATCGTGTAACCAATCGCATCTTTGAGTTAGATGGAGGAAATCTGTATAGCTATAAAGGGAATTATGCTTCATTTTTAGAAGCAAAAGCGATTCGAGAAGAAAATGAAACCGCGACATTTGAAAAAAGGAAGAATCTTTTTCGGAGAGAATTAGAGTGGATTAGTCGCGGAGCTAAAGCAAGGTCAACCAAACAAAAAGCTAGAATTCAGCGGTTTGATCAGCTAGAGGAGCAATTAGGGAAAACCAAAACTGCCGAGAAACTGGATATTTCTTTTAATGGAAGCAGATTAGGGAAACAAGTATTCGAATTAAAGGATGTTTCAAAGCATTTGGGGAATAAAACCATTTTAGACTCGTTCAATTTGCTTGTAAAACCGGGTGAGCGAATCGGGATCATAGGAAAAAATGGAACGGGGAAATCAACGTTATTAAATATACTTGCCGGGCATATTCCACTTGAAGCAGGGGAATTTATTATGGGGCAAACGGTCAAAATCGCTTATTACACACAGGAAAGTCGAGATATGGATGAAAATCAGCGGTTGATTGAATACATTAAAGAGACCGCGCAAGTCGTGGAAACATCAGACGGAAAAAAAATTTCTGCGACGCAAATGCTTGAAAGATTCCTGTTCCCATCTTTTTCACATGGAACTCCGATCCGTAAGCTATCTGGCGGAGAAAAACGCCGCTTATACCTTTTAAAAATATTAATGACAGCACCTAATGTACTCCTTTTGGACGAACCAACAAATGATCTTGATACCCAGACATTAACCGTTCTTGAAGATTATTTAGAAGATTTCCCTGGTATCGTCATTACGGTTTCACATGATCGATATTTCCTTGATAAAGTAGTGGATCAGCTTCTTGTATTAAAAGGAGAGGGGAAAATTAATTCCTTTTATGGAAATTATTCTGAATATCTTGAAAAGGAAATGCTACTTGTATCACATACTAAGGCGACTGTATCCTCTAACCCACCTAAAGTACAGGAAAAAGAAAAAAAGAAAAAAATGACCTATATGGAGAAAAAAGAGTGGGAAGAAATTGACGGAAAAATTGCTGAAATCGAAGAAAAACTTGAACACATTTCTGTAGAAATGTCGAATATTGGCAGCGATTTTACAAAAGCCCAAGTTTTAATGAAACAGGAAACGGAATATAATGAAAAACTTGAAATGTTAATTGAACGTTGGTCCTATCTTGCCGAGTTGGCTGAAAGCGAGTAAATAGTGCTTTTTTAGAAAAATCTGTCAAGTTTGACGGATTTTTTTTGTTTCACTAATTCATTCATTTATGTAGTATAATTATGACAAAAGTTTGACAATGTTTGTGAATTATGTGAATATATAATCGCTTGCAAAATCAGAATTCCTTATATAAGCAATTCTTTTCATATTTAGGAGGCAATGTGGAAAATCCATTTATCATAGAACTTGAAGCGATTTTAGATCGCCAATATATTATTACTAATCCCTCAAAGACCCTGCGTTATCGTAAAGGCTATCGCTCTGGACTTGGTGAAGCACTAGCTGTTGTCAAGCCAGGAAATTTGACAGAGCTCTGGCAAGTCCTAAAAACGGCAGTCAAATTTGATAAAATCATCATTATGCAAGCATCAAATACAAGTTTGACAGAAGGATCAATTCCTGCAAGCGGTTATGATCGTGAGGTCATCATCGTGTCAACCACAAGGATTAAACACGTTCAGTTGATCAACCAAGGCAGTCAAGTTTTGGCCTTTCCGGGCACAACGCTCTATACACTTGAAAATGCGTTGAAACCACTCGGGCGAGAGCCGCATTCTGTAATTGGCTCGTCTTGTCTTGGTGCTTCGGCCATTGGTGGGATTTGCAATAACTCGGGCGGCTCGCTCGTTAAACGTGGCCCCGCTTATACAGAGCTGTCGCTTTTTGCCCGCGTTGATGAAAATGGGAAGCTTGAGCTGGTAAACCACCTTGGTATCGACCTAGGCGATACGCCTGAAGAAATCGTTGCCAATCTTGATGCTGGTAATTTCGATCCGAATGCTGTCCCAGAATCCACAAAACACGGGCACGATCATACTTATCAAACGCGTGTGCGCGACGTTGACGCAGATACCCCAGCTAGATACAATGCCGACCCAAATCAGCTCTATGAAGCTTCAGGTTCTGCTGGCAGGGTTGCCGTGTTCGCCGTAAGGCTCGATACTTTCCTGAAAGAACAAAACGAAAAGGTCTTATACATCGGAACCAATACAACAAGGGTGCTAGAATTGATTCGGAGAAAAGTATTGTCGTTCGAAAATCTCCCTGTCGCTGGCGAATACATGCACCGAGAAATCTACGACATCGCCAAAAAATACGGCAAAGATTCATTTATTGTCATCAATAAACTTGGAACTGACCGTTTGCCATTCTTATTTGGCTTGAAAGCTGATGCAGAGCGGATTTTGGACAAAATGAAAATCTTCAAGCCATATCTTCCTGACCGTATCTTGCAAAAACTTAGCTATCTTTTTCCTAACCATTTGCCAAAAAGAATGGAAGAATTTCGCGAAAAGTATGAACACCATCTAATGCTCAAAATGTCAGGTGCAGGTAACGCTGAGGCGGAGGCTTATCTGACGGAACTTTTTAAAGAAGCTGAAGGTGATTTCTTTATTTGCACGCCAAAAGAAGGAGCGGATGCGTTCTTACATCGGTTTGTGGCGGCGGGCGCTGCGATTCGCTATCAAGAGGTGCATCAAGACGAAGTCGAAGATATTTTGGCGCTCGATATCGCGTTAAGGCGTAATGATATGGAATGGTTTGAAGAGCTGCCTGAAGAAATCTCGAGCCAGATTGAGCATAAGCTTTACTATGGACATTTTCTTTGCCATGTGCTGCACCAGGACTACATCTTGAAAAAAGGTGTGGATGCGCATACCTTGAAGAAAAAAATGCTTGCGCTTATGGATGCTCGTGGTGCGATTTATCCAGCGGAGCATAATGTCGGTCATCTCTATGAAGCTGCACCATCACTGGTTGAACACTACAAAAAAGGCGACCCAACCAACAGCTTCAACCCAGGAATCGGGAAAACCTCGAAACTTAAAAATTGGGTTTAATCATCATCACGAAAGACTATTTTAAGAGTACAAATTTTGATAAATTTAGTTTTCTGGTAGAAATTTAGAAAATTAGATAAATTTCATTTTGGTACAATCGAAAAAAAAACTGAGAGCCTACAGGCTTTCAGTTTTTTTTTAACCAATATTCATTAAATTTT
>DATFAH010000275.1:0-2070 GCA_035254805.1 Caryophanales bacterium
CCCAAGGCGCTTCAGCTTTTCTTAATATCTTGAGTACCGACTTATATTTAATAAAACGCCAATGGCTACAAGCATCAATGTAAGGGACGATCCACCGTAGCTTAAAAACGGCAGGGTGATACCCGTTACAGGCATTAGTCCAGTTACAACACCGATATTGATCATTACTTGAATGGCAACCATTGCAATGATACCGACTGCCAGTAGACTTCCATATAGATCAGGTGCACCTAAGGCAATTCGAATTCCTCTCCATAACAACAAAGCAAACAGGAGGATGATAAAGGTACCCCCGATAAATCCGAGTTCTTCTGAAAGGATCGCAAAGATAAAATCTGTTTGTGGCTCTGGAAGATAAAAGAATTTTTGTCTGCTCTCACCAAGACCAAGACCAAACAAACCACCAGGTCCAATCGCATAAAGTGATTGAATAATTTGGAATCCACTTCCAAGCGGATCCTGCCATGGATCTAAAAATGAAGTTATCCTTTTCATCCGGTATGGAGCAGAAGCAATCAGCCCTACAAAACCTGCTATACCTAATAATCCTAAACCGACAAAATGACTGATCCTCGCACCAGCAACAAAAATCATCGCGATACATGTCCCAATCATGACCGTACCTGTTCCAAGGTCTGGCTGCAGCATGATCATCGCAAATGCCGTAAAAACAAGTGCTAAAGATGGAACAAGTCCTTTTCGGAACAAGGTGATTAATTTTTGATTTTCCGATAAATATTTTGCCAGGAATGAGATCATTGCCAGTTTCATAAATTCAGATGGCTGAATCGAGAATGCCCCGACGCCAATCCAGCTTCTCGAACCATTTCTTACATTTCCAACCCCAGGAATAAGGACTAGGACTAATAGGACAAAACAAACAATTAAGATTGCCTTAGCCCACGTACGCCATGTCCAATAGTTGATATTCATTATAAAGAACATGGCTACTAACCCTACTCCAGCAAACAGCATTTGCCGCTTGGCAAAGAAAAAGGCATCGTGAAATTTATACTCTGCCCAAACTGCACTTGCACTGTAAACCATAATAAGCCCCACTGCAAGCAGCGTCAATGTAATAATCAATAAAATAAAATCAGGAGTTGTTTTCTTTGTCGGCACCTCAACACACCTCGGGACGCAAGTTTAGGGCCTAGAAAAAACATCTAATAGTTAACTATCTAGACATGCCCTTACTTAAGCTTATGCACCGCTTCGATAAAAATGTCTCCCCTGATTTCAAAACTTTTAAACTGATCCCAGCTTGCACATGCAGGAGATAACAAGATTACATCGCCTGGCTCTGAATGTTCAAAAGCAACAGGCACAGCCTTTTCAACATTATCGACACGCGTGATCATTTTTATTCCCGCGACATTTCCAACCCGTTCAATTTTTGGTGCTGATTGTCCAAAAGTTATCAGTGCCTTCACATTTGTTAAATAAGGAATTAGTTCATCAAATTCATTACCACGATCAAGACCTCCAGTAAGCAAGATGACTGGGTTCTTAAAAGCTGCTAAAGCATTTACGGTTGCTAAAATATTCGTGGCTTTTGAATCATTGTAAAACTTTCGATTTTCTTTTTCCGCTACAAATTGCAAACGATGCTTGACACCAGTAAAAGTTTTAAGTACTGCTTCTATATCATCATTTTCTACACCTGAAAGTTTTGCAGCCGCCATAGCAGATAAAATATTTTCTAGATTATGTGTCCCTGGTAGGGCGATTTCATTGATCTGCATGATCTTTTCATCATTGAAACAGATCCAGCCATCACGAACATACGCCCCATTGTTTAATTCATTTTTGGCAGAAAAAGGGACAATTGTAGCTTTTGACCGGCGGGCAATTTCCATTACATCCTCCTGCTCTGAATTTACAATTAAAAACTCAGCAGCAGTTTGGTTTTTGGTAATATTCGCCTTTGCCTCTATGTATTCCCTTTTTGTTCCATGGTAGTCCAAATGAGCATCATAAATATTCGTAATAATAGCAATTTTAGGATTAAATTCATTAATTCCCATTAATTGGAAAGATGATAATTCGATTACGATCGTGTTATCCTTC
>DATFAH010000276.1:0-6253 GCA_035254805.1 Caryophanales bacterium
TTTTAATTGAAATGTAATCATAATAAATAAAAGGTAATATTTATGATATAATAAATAAGTTCTTTTATAAATGGATTTCAAGTAAAACTTACGGAGGAAGAACAATGCCGTTTGAAGACGTCGGATTCTTAAAATATTTAGCAAGTGTTGTTGATATTTTCCTTGTTTGGTATGTCATATATAAATTAATGATGGTGATTAGAGGAACAAAGGCCGTCCAATTATTAAAAGGAATCTTTGTGATCCTCATTGTAAGACTTGCAAGTGAGTATCTAGGATTAAAAACTTTAAGCTGGATCATGCAGAATGCTATGCTGTGGGGAGTTTTGGCGATTATCATTATTTTTCAGCCTGAACTTAGAAGGGCCCTTGAACAATTAGGAAGAGGTAAATTCTTTTCAAGGAGTACTGCACAAGAAGATGAAGAGCAAGAAAAAACCGTTAATGCCATCATTAAAGCGACTGATTATATGGCAAAACGAAGAATTGGTGCTTTAATGTCCATTGAACGGGAAACGGGAATGGGAGACTACATAGAAACGGGTATTTCCTTAAACTCCAGTATTTCTTCTGAACTGCTCATTAATATTTTTATCCCAAATACACCGCTACATGATGGAGCCGTTATTATCCAAAAAAATAATGTAGCAGCCGCGGCCTGTTATCTACCATTATCGGAAAGTCCGTTTATATCAAAAGAACTAGGAACGAGACATCGGGCTGCCCTTGGAATAAGTGAGGTAACTGATAGTATTACAGTAGTTGTTTCAGAAGAAACCGGGGGCATTTCATTAACAAAGAATGGGGAACTGCACCGCGATTTGAGTGCAGATGCTTTTAAAGAGCTCCTCTCCAATGAACTGTTAATCAAAAATAAAGTGAAGCCTGTTTCTTCGACACCTTGGAACTGGAGGGGGAAGAAAAATGGATAAACTGATGGATAATCCTTGGTTTATAAAAATCATTGCCTTAGCCTTAGCTTTCCTTCTTTATTCAGCCGTGCCGAATGCGGATAATAAACTTTATGTTCCGAGTGATCAATCAACTGCACAAATTCAGGATGTACCGGTAAAAGCTTACTATGATACAGAAAACTTAGTTGTAACGGGTCTGCCGGAAACAGTAAAAGTTACGGTTAAAGGCCCTATCACACATGTACAACAAGCAAAAATAATGAAAAACTTTGAAGTGTATGTAGATTTAACAAATGCAAAGGTTGGAACTCAAACGGTGAAACTGCGAATCAAGGATCTGTCTGATAAGCTGGATGCGACCATTGAGCCCAAAAATGCCCGAATTACGATTCAGGAAAAAATCTCAAAAGAATTCAAGGTAGAGGCAGAGTATAATAATAACCTTATTGAAGATGGCTACTCGGCCGGAAAACCAGTCATTGAACCGGAAAAGATTAAAATAACGGGTGCAAAAGATGTCATTGACCGAATTAGTTATGTCAAAGCAACTTTAGATCTAAAAGATCCTATAAAAGATACGATCACAAAAGAAGCAACGATAAAGGTTCTTGATAGAGATTTGAATAAATTGAATGTAGCCGTCGAGCCAGAAACGGTGAATGTAACGATTCCGATCAAAAACACAAGTAAAACTGTTCCAATTAATGTTTCACAAAAAGGAACACCTCCATCTGGTGTAACCATTAGTAACATTACTTTGGATGTTGTGAATGCGACCATAATCGGGAAAGAAGATATGATTAAAACAACGGATAATGTCAGGGTTGAGGTGGACGTGAGTAAAATCAGTGATGATACAAGCCTTACCGTGCCTGTCATCATCCCAGATGGAATTACAAAAGTTTCACCACAAACGGTTACCGCAACGATAAAGGTGAAAATGGAAGATCAAAAAGCCGTATCAAACCTCCCTTTAAAAATAAAGGGACTCTCGAATCAATATAATGTACAGTTTGTTGACCCAAATAATCAAAGTATAAGCCTTATCGTCTCTGGGCCAAGTGACCTTGTCAAAAAAGCAAGGCCAGAGGATTTTAATGCTTATGTTGATTTATCGAACCTAACAGAAGGCGATCATAATGTGCAAATTCATATTGAAGGTCCTCCTGAGATAAATTGGACATCGAACAAGTCTAGCGCAAAAATTACTATCACGAAGACCAATGTATAAAATCCAGCAATATACTTGATAAAGGAGCGATTTCGAAAATGGGTAAGTATTTTGGTACCGATGGGGTACGAGGAATTGCAAATAGTGAATTAACACCTGAATTAGCCTTTAAATTAGGTCGTTTTGGAGGATATGTATTAACAAAAGATAAGGAGCGGCCAAAGGTTATTATTGGTCGTGATACACGAATTTCCGGTCATATGCTTGAAGGAGCTCTTGTAGCCGGATTACTTTCCATTGGAGCTGAAGTAATGAGGTTGGGAGTGATTTCTACTCCAGGAGTATCCTATTTGACAAAGGTAATGGGAGCACAGGCGGGAGTGATGATTTCTGCTTCCCATAATCCTGTAGCGGATAACGGAATTAAATTTTTTGGTCCGGACGGTTTTAAACTATCTGATGATCAAGAAATAGAAATTGAAGAATTGATGGACTTAGCGGAAGATCAATTGCCAAGACCAGTAGGGGAAGCCCTTGGTTTAGTGATGGATTATTTCGAGGGTGGACAAAAATACATTCAATACTTGAAAAACACAGTGGATGAGGATTTCTCCGGTATTCATATTGCCCTTGATTGTGCACATGGTGCCACTTCATCACTTGCAACTCATTTGTTTGCGGATCTTGATGCTGATTTATCGACAATGGGTGCCACGCCGAATGGCTTAAACATTAATGTTGGGGTTGGCTCTACCCATCCTGAAGCACTTGCCGGTTTTGTAAAAGAAAAAGGAGCAGACGTAGGTCTTTCATTCGATGGAGATGGTGACCGCTTAATTGCGATTGATGAAAATGGAAATATCGTGGATGGCGACCAAATTATGTACATCTGCGGTAAATTCATGAAGGAACATAACCGTCTAAAGCACGGTACCGTTGTTTCAACAGTCATGAGTAATCTCGGCTTTTATAAAGCTTTAGAAAGTCATGGTATTCAAAGCATTCCAACGGCTGTTGGTGACCGCTATGTCGTTGAAGAGATGAAGAAAAATGGCTTTAACCTAGGCGGAGAGCAATCAGGTCATATTATTTTCTTAGATTATAATACAACCGGTGATGGACTACTGACGGGGCTGCAATTGGTTAATATCATGAAAATGACTCAGAAGCCATTATCTGAATTAGCAAGTGAAATGAAGAAATTCCCGCAAAGACTTGTGAATGTTAGGGTTTCGGATAAATATCACGTAACCGATAATGCAAAAGTAAAAGAAATTATTGAGCAAGTGGAAGCGAAAATGGCAGGGAATGGCCGCATTTTAGTTCGTCCATCTGGAACAGAGCCGCTTGTTCGTGTAATGGCGGAAGCTCCTACAGAGGAATTATGCCAAACATATGTGGATCAAATCGTGGCAGTGGTCCAAGCAGAAATGGGATTAACGGAAGAGTAATTAAAACAGATATGCATAAGGGAGCTGAACGATTCACCTCCCTTATGCATATTTTAATATATGGCGGTTCATTGAAATATCGCCATAGTTAACAATTTCCTTTTGGGAAGTAGTTGACGGATAAGTCAGTCATATTGTAAGATTAACCTGCTTTGTTAAAAACAAAGCCTTTATTTTTATTAGAAAGGTGGGGCGAGGTAAAATAAACCTAAAGCGCCTGGACTAATCTGGAGCGGTCAGATTAGTTGACGAGGAGGAGGAGTATCGAGTTTTCGGCGGATACCTCCCGGTTGCGACGCACAACCGAAAGTTCTTCTTTAAAACATGGAGGCAACTCTGTGCACAAAGAGAAGAAATTGCGCAAACTAATTATATGAAAAAAACATAACAGAGATTGGGGGCAAGTGATGCTCCCGTGCATTCTTGCCCCCCGTATTAGGGAGGATTTTAAACATGTGTGGAATTGTTGGTTATATTGGTAAGGATGACTCAAAGGAAATTTTGTTAAAGGGCTTAGAAAAGCTTGAATATCGAGGATATGATTCTGCGGGTATTGCGGTCATGAACGAATGTGGAGTAAATGTCTTTAAGGAAAAAGGCAGAATTGCAGACCTACGCAGCATTGTAGATGAAGATGTTCTAGCTCCAGTGGGAATTGGCCATACGCGTTGGGCAACACACGGAGTCCCAAGCAAAGGAAATGCTCATCCACATCAAAGTTCATCAGAGCGTTTTACACTCGTTCATAATGGTGTCATTGAAAACTATGAACTTTTAAAAAATGAATATTTACAAGGTGTAAGTTTTGAGAGTGAAACAGATACGGAAGTCATTGTTCAGTTGATTGAGCGGTTTGTTAACGAAGGTCTTGCCGTTGCAGAGGCATTTCGTAAAACATTGGCACTTTTAAAAGGATCCTATGCAATTGGCCTTTTAGACAGTCAAGATCAAACAACCATTTATGTGGCAAAAAATAAAAGCCCACTACTTGTTGGTTTAGGAGAAGGCTTCAATGTCGTCGCTAGTGACGCCATGGCCATGCTTCAAGTAACAAACCAATATGTTGAATTGATGGACAAGGAAATTGTAATTGTCAAAGCAGACGAGGTGACGATTCAAAATCTAAACGGTAAAACAATCAGCCGTGCTCCATATACGGCCCAATTGGATGCTAGTGATATTGAAAAGGGAACCTATCCATATTACATGTTAAAAGAAATTGATGAACAGCCACTAGTTATCCGTAAAATCATTCAAACATACCAGAAAGAACAAGGGAAGCTTTCAATCGATCCACAAATAATCAAGGCGATGAATGATTCCGATCGTATTTATATTATTGCA
This sequence comes from Caryophanales bacterium, assembly GCA_035254805.1. GTDB lineage: Bacteria > Bacillota > Bacilli > Bacillales > Cytobacillaceae > JAUZPL01. Next base: position 4,881 of record DATFAH010000276.1, read on the forward strand.
GCAGGTACATCCTACCATGCTGGTCTTGTCGGTAAACAGTTAATTGAAAAAATGGCGAAGATACCGGTAGAAGTTCATGTTGCCAGTGAATTTAGCTACAATATGCCATTACTATCGGAAAAGCCATTGTTTATCTTCATTTCTCAAAGTGGAGAAACAGCGGACAGCCGTTCCGTGCTTGTGCAAACAAAAGAGATGGGCTATCCTTCCTTAACAATTACAAATGTACCGGGATCTACGTTATCTCGTGAAACGGATTTCACACTATTATTACATGCAGGTCCTGAAATTGCGGTTGCTTCAACAAAAGCTTATACAGCACAAATTGCTGTATTGGCTATTCTTGCAGAGGTGACAACAAAGAGCAAAAACATCGCTGTTGATTTTGACCTAATCCATGAACTTGGAATTGTCGCCAATGCGATGGAAGTTTTATGTGATTCAAAAGAAAAGCTTGAAATGATTTCAAAAGACTTCTTAGAAACCACACGCAACTGCTTCTTCATTGGCCGTGCAGTTGACTACTATGTAGGTCAAGAAGGTGCCTTGAAGTTAAAAGAAATTTCTTATATCCAAGCAGAAGGCTTTGCAGGCGGAGAATTAAAGCATGGTACCATCGCTTTAATTGAAGAAGGAACACCAATTGTAGCCATTGCGACACAAGAAAGCGTCAACCTAAGCATTCGCGGTAACGTGAAAGAAGTCGTTGCCCGTGGCGCACACCCATGCATCATTTCGATGAAGGGCTTAGAAATGGAAGGCGACACCTTCATCATTCCAGAAGTACACGAACTCTTAACACCACTAGTCTCTGTCGTACCATTACAACTCATCGCCTACTACGCTGCCCTACACCGCGGCTGTGACGTGGATAAACCGCGGAATCTTGCTAAATCGGTGACTGTGGAGTAAGAGGGGTTTGGGTTAAAAAATGTGTTGTAGATTTATAAAAAAGATTGATCATTTAAAACAAAGTTCGATTATTTAAAATAAAGATTGATCATTTGTAATAAAGTTTGATTAAAAATAACCTCTTTGGGTATGATATCCGTAAGAGGTTATTTTTTATTATTTAGAAAAAGGTGGAATGAGAATGTTGCCTAGATATAATCCCCAAAAACCAAGTCTGTTAGAATCGATAGTTTGTTTTACTGATATTTTAGGGTTTTCAAGTTTAATTAAAAATACATTAAATCGACAATCTGGAAATCTTTTACTCAAAAATCTTCATGAAATTCTTACAAAACAATATGTGTTAATGAGAGAAATGAATCCATATGGTCATTTTAAGACATTTACTGACAATGTCATACTAGCATACCCAAGGTTTCAAGATGGTGAAGGACAGTCAGGAAGTTTATTTATGTCATTTA
>DATFAH010000277.1:0-4334 GCA_035254805.1 Caryophanales bacterium
AACGGGAATGTCTGGTGCTGGAAAAACAGTCGCCATTCAAAGCTTTGAAGATATTGGGTTCTTTTGTGTGGATAATTTGCCGCCTACCCTTTTACCGAAGTTCCTTGAACTTATGAAGGAATCTGGGAATAAAATGAATAAAGTTGCATTAGTGATGGATTTACGCGGGAGAGAATTTTTTGACCATCTTTTCAAAGCACTTGATGAACTTGCAGAAACTTCGTGGGTGACACCAAAAATATTATTTCTAGATGCAGATGATGCCACCTTAGTCCGGCGCTATAAAGAAGTGAGACGATCCCATCCGCTTGCACCATCAGGCCTACCCCTTGAAGGAATTCAACTGGAAAGAGAACTTCTTGATGATTTAAAAGGCCGAGCACAGCAAATTTACAATACATCTGCAATGAAGCCTCGAGAATTAAGGGGAAAAATTTTAAGGGAATTTACAAGAAATAAAGAAGGTGCTTTTACTGTTAATGTGATGTCATTTGGGTTTAAGCACGGGATTCCCATTGATGCAGATCTTGTTTTTGATGTACGTTTTTTACCTAATCCATATTATATCGATCATTTGAGAGCAAAGACAGGCCTCGATGATGAGGTATATGGATATGTTCTCAAATGGAGTGAAACACAGAAGTTTTTAGAAAAAGTAACCGAGCTGCTCAGTTTTATGCTTCCGCATTATAAAAGAGAAGGAAAAGCACAGTTGGTTATTGCGATTGGATGTACAGGTGGACAGCATCGTTCTGTTGCCTTGACAGAATATATTGGGCATTACTTTGAAAAGGATTACAAGACTTGTATTACCCATCGAGAGATCCAGAGGAGAAAGGAAAAGACAACATGAGACATGATGGACAACCCAGAATCGTCATTATTGGCGGTGGAACAGGGCTGCCTGTTCTTCTAAGAGGGTTAAAGCAATATCCGGTTGATATTACCGCTATTGTAACCGTTGCAGATGATGGAGGCAGCTCGGGGAGACTGCGTGAAGATCTGCATATCCCTCCGCCAGGCGATATCCGGAACGTGTTAGCTGCTTTATCTGATGTGGAGCCGCTAATCGAGGAAATGTTTCAGCATCGCTTTAAAACATCAAACGAACTGTCTGGCCATTCGCTCGGGAATTTGATTTTAGCAGCGATGACGTCGATCACCGGAAACTTTGTCCATGCGATACAGGAAATGAGCAAGGTTTTGAATGTCCGTGGGAAGGTCCTCCCAGCCGCTATTCAGAGTGTTGTGTTAAATGCCGAATTAGAGGATGGCACCATTGTATCTGGGGAATCGAAAATTCCTTATTCCGGGAAAAAAATTCGTAAGGTATTTTTGACACCGGATGATATCCGGCCATTACCGGAAACCCTTCAGGCGATTCGTTCGGCAGACTTGATTATTTTAGGACCTGGGAGCTTGTATACAAGCATATTACCCAATTTGCTTGTTCCGAAACTGGGGAAAGAAGTGTGCCGCTCGTTGGCAAAAAAAGTTTATATATGTAATTTAATGACACAGGCCGGCGAAACACTTAATTATACGGCTAGTGACCATGTGAAGGTGCTCCATGATCACATGGACTGTGCATTTGTTCAAACCATTCTTGTGAATAATGAAGAAATTCCTCATGATGTACAGCTTCGTTATAAAGAAGAGTTGGCTAATCCTGTCCAATATGATCTTTCTAACCTATTTGATTTAGGACTTGAGGTTGTCCATGCGGATATAGCGGTTCAGGAAAATGGTGCTTATCGGCATGACCCGAAAAAAGTGGCAAAAATATTGTACAATCTACTTTTAAATGAAACTAATGATCACGTGAATCGTAAATAAAAAAGAGCGCTTTCTATAAGTTTTTGCAGGGAGGTGAAGGGATGAGTTTCGCTTCGGAAACGAAAAAGGAACTTACTAATTTGGAAGTGAAGTCATGCTGTGTGATATCGGAGTTATCTGCTTTGATCCGTATGAATGGCTCTCTATCTTTCTCCAATCGTAAGTTGATTGTTGATATTCAAACGGAAAACGCCGCGATTGCAAGGCGAATTTATACATTAATTAAAAAATGCTACCAAGTACAAGTCGAACTTCTTGTTCGAAAAAAGATGCGTTTGAAAAAAAATAATGTCTACATTGTCCGGTTGAAAGAGCGGGCAAAAGAAATATTAGAAGATTTAAAAATCCTTGGTGAGGGATTCACCTTCACACATCATATTTCAAAAGACCTTATTAAAAAGAAATGTTGCAAACGTGCGTATTTAAGGGGTGCCTTTCTTGCAGGCGGCTCTGTCAATAATCCGGAGACATCGTCGTATCATCTGGAGATATTCTCCTTATACAAGGAACATAATGATTCTTTATGTGAAGTAATGAATATGTTTGGCCTAAATAGTAAAACACTTGAACGAAAGAAAGGCTATATCACATACTTAAAAGAAGCGGAAAAAATAACCGAATTTTTAAATATTATCGGTGCACATAATGCATTGCTTCGTTTTGAAGATGTTCGGATTGTTAGGGATATGAGAAATTCAGTTAACCGTTTGGTTAATTGTGAAACCGCGAATTTGAACAAGACCATTGGGGCTTCCTTAAGACAGGTGGAAAATATCCGTTTTATTAACCAGACGGTTGGCTTGCACATTTTACCGGAAAAATTACGTGAAATTGCTGAACTGCGGGTAAACTATCAGGATGTTACCTTAAAGGAATTAGGCGAAATGGTAAGCGGTGGGACGATTAGCAAATCGGGTATTAACCATCGTCTGAGAAAAATTGATGAAATTGCTGAAAAACTGCGATCAGGTGAAACGAGCCCAGTAAAATAAATTTAAATAGATTTTGCAGAGGAGGAATTTGAGATGGTAGAAAAATTAGTAAAGGTTAAATTAAAAACAGGACTTCAAGCACGCCCCGCAGCCCTTTTTGTCCAAGCGGCAAACCGATTTTCAGCGGATGTGTTTCTTGAAAAAGACGGAAAAAAGGTAAATGCAAAAAGTATTATGGGCTTGATGAGCCTTGCGATCAGTTCTGGCGCTGAGATCAATATCATTGCTATAGGTGATGATGAACAGGAAGCTGTGGCAGTCTTAACGGAATTTATTCAAAAGGAAAGCTAAAAAGAAAGGGTTTGACCGAGCAATGGTCAAACCCTTTTACGACTATTTTTTATTTTTTTCGTCGGTGCGTGTAATGATATGATCAATTAGCCCATATTCTAATGCTCTTTCAGAAGTCATAAAGTTATCGCGATCTGTATCTTTTTGGATCACATCAAGCGACTGACCAGTACGTTCGGCTAAAATTCCATTTAATTTTTCACGAAGGAATAGAATACGCTTAGCAGCAATTTCAATTTCTGTTGCTTGACCTTGAGCTCCACCAAGTGGCTGGTGAATCATGACTTCCGCATTTGGCAGGGCATAACGCTTTCCTTTTTCACCTGCAGCAAGCAAGAAAGCACCCATAGATGCAGCCATACCGATACAAACAGTTGATACATCCGATTTAATATATTGCATCGTATCATAAATCGCCATTCCAGCAGTAATGCTTCCACCCGGACTATTAATGTATAGAGTGATATCTTTTTCAGGATTCTCTGCTTCAAGGAATAATAATTGGGCAACGATGGAATTTGCTACATGATCATCAATGGCACTTCCAAGCATAATAATCCGGTCTTTTAACAGACGGGAATAAATGTCATACGCTCTTTCACCCCGGTTGGTTTGTTCAATAACTGTAGGGATCAAATTCATTTTTCTTCCTCCTTCGATTACGAAATCATTTCATAAAGTTTATGTATTGTTATCATACACTGATGGTCAATAAAGGTCAAACAAATCGATTCGACAACCTTCACATCCCAACATCCATACTTCATCATATCCATTTTAAAGCAACTTTAACCATTCGGCACTTGCAATAAAAATAATCCTATCATATAATATTTAAGTCGCTTCTATTTTTGCCCTCGTGGTGCAACGGATAGCACGTAAGATTCCGGTTCTTGAGATGTGGGTTCGATTCCTGCCGAGGGCGCTAATAAAAAAGTGTTTCTGCTGAATAATTGCAGAAGCGCTTTTTTTATACCCTCAATTTGTGGATAACTACAAACAACAAGGATTCATTTCTCGGATTTTTATTTGTGAAAAACCACAAATTTATAAGTGGCAATTTATTCCCATTCACGAAAACCTATTTCTTATTGTAAAATAGGTTTGAGGGGGAATCATGAATGGATTTAAAAACCGGTTTATGGCAACAGCAATCCTTAAGACTTTCGATGACGCAGGAGCTATCGCAGGCTATTGCGCTTTTACAATATTCTA
>DATFAH010000278.1:0-3953 GCA_035254805.1 Caryophanales bacterium
ATTCGCCGGCGGATTAAAAGCCCCAATTTATGGCTAGAAACAATGAGGATTGGAACAGTAACCCAAACGGATATAGGGGTTATGTTTATCAAAGGAATTGCTGATGACAAAATTGTCAAAGAAGTGAAAAAGCGTTTAACACAAATTAAAATCGATTCAATTGTTGATTCCGGATATATCGAACAATTGATAGAAGATCAAACTTGGACACCATTTCCAACTACTTATCATAGTGAAAGGCCTGACGTTATCTGTTCACAGCTTCTAGAAGGTAGGGTAGCGGTACTTGTTGATGGCTCGCCATTTGTATTGACAGCACCAGCCGTTTTTATCCAATTTTTTCAGGCTCCAGATGATTATTATGCTCGTTTTGACATATCAACTGGAATCCGGTTATTAAGGCTTTTGGCTTTTTTTATTGCGCTTGTTGGACCTGCACTTTATATTGCTGTAACTACCTTCCATCAAGAGATGGTCCCAACAACCATGATTATTGCCCTTGCTGCTCAACGGGAAAATGTACCTTTTCCAGCCTTCATTGAAGCATTAGTAATGGAAATAACATTTGAAATTTTAAGGGAAGCCGGCTTAAGGTTGCCTCGTTCTGTTGGACAGGCTGTTTCAATTGTAGGTGCATTGGTTATAGGTCAAGCAGCGGTGCAAGCTGGATTTGTTTCACCTGTAATGGTAATTGTTGTAGCACTTACCGCTATTGCCAACTTCTCGACACCAACATTTGCAATGGCTATTTCAGCAAGACTTCTTCGGTTTGTTTTAATGGGGTTGGCAACGATGTTGGGATTTTACGGAATAATGATTGGAATCATGTTTATGACGATCCACTTATGTTCACTACGCTCTTTTGGGGTTCCATATATGTCACCAATTGCGCCACTTAATTTAAAGAGTCAACAGGATGTTTTGATCCGATTTCCAATATGGGCTATGAAGAATCGGCCTCCATTAATAAGCGAGAGAAATTTAAGAAGAACTGGAACCAATCAGAAACCTGCTCCTTCTAAACAAAAAGGAAATGATTCTACCAACCAGCAAAAAGGTGATCAGTCATGAAGAAAACTATCGTTCTTTTTCTAGTAATCATTAATATGATTCCCTTTCTAAGCGGTTGTTGGAATCAAAAGGAACTGAATGATCTAGCTTTCGTTATGGCGATGGGTGTTGATAAGGGAAAGCATAAACAATTTGATTTAACTTTTCAGCTTGTTAATCCAGGAAATGTATCATCAGGACAAAGTGGTGGCGGTGGGCAAGGGTTACCGATTGCTGTTTATAAAAGTTCAGGTGATACTTTGACGGAAGCGGCTAGAAATCTTACGAAAAAGGTTTCGCGGCGGTTATATTATGCACATACTAATATAATTGTCCTTAGCGATAAGCTTAATAAGCAAAATATGTTAAATGTGTTTGATGCTTTTGAAAGGGAACCGGAGTTTCGGACAACAACTGAAATTATCATTGCGAAAAAATCAACAGCAGAGGAATTAGTGACAACCCTAACGATTCTAGATAAATTACCCGTTAATAAAATTTCAAAACAACTTCAAACATCAGAAAAAATGTTGGGAGAAAATATAAAAGTGAATGTCGATGATTTTGTCAGTGGACTCGTAAGCAAAGGAAAACAACCGATAGCAAATGGATATATGGTTAAGGGAGATAAGTCCATAGCAAAAAACGCGGATAATCTAACTTCAACTGTACCAAAAGCATACTTAATGGTAGACGGTTTAGCGGTTTTTAATGATGGCAAATTAATTGGCTGGATCGAGAATAATAAAGCAAGAGGAGTAGTATGGGTGTTAAATAAAGTAAAAAGTACAGATATGAATCTTGATTGGAAAGGAAAAAAAGCAGCACTTAATTTAACACCCATCAGATCAAAAACGAAGATTTCTGTAAAAATGAAAAACGGAAAACCGATGATCCAAGTTGTCATTAAAGAAGAAAGCATCATTAGTGAAGTGAATACACCTATTAATTTAGAGGATCCTGCTGTTATCCAAGCATTGGAAAGGAAAATGGGGAGAAAAATTGAAAAAGAAGTTCGAAGTTCTATAAAAGAAGCGCAAAGAAAAAAATGTGATATTTTTGGGTTTGGTGATAAAGTACATGTTGCATACCCAAGATATTGGAAAAAAATAGAAAATAACTGGGATGAACAATTTGCCAATACAGAAGTAACAGTAAAGGTATACGCATTTAATCGCCGGGCAGGAATTCGAAGAAATCCATTCTGGGATGCTATGAAGCAGTAACCCTTAAAGGAAGGGGGAGGATGTTATTTGGAAAAAGTTAAAATTAATCCATATCAACTATTTATCTTAATCGTTTTATTTGAAATGGGTAGTGCACTTGTTGTGGCACTTGCAACGGATGCAAAACAAGATGCCTGGATTGCTTTATTACTTGGGATGTCAGGTGGTATTATCATTTTTTTTGTATACTATCGATTATTTAAGTTTTATCCCGACATTCCTTTAACAAGTTATGTTCAAAAAATAATTGGAAAATTTATGGGCCGTATGCTAGCTTATATGTATATTATTTACTTTATATATTGTGCATCCAGGGTATTGCGTGATTTTGGAGAACTATTAACGACAACCATTTATGCGAGTACCCCTTTATTAATTATCAATGCATTAATGATATTAACAATCACATATTCCATAAATAAGGGCTTTGAAGTGATAGCAAGAGTAGGAGAGCTATTTTTTATTATGGTTTATATCCTGGCAATTATGGGTTTTCTTTTAGTTGCCTTTTCAGGATTAATCCATTTTGAGAATCTTAGACCCATTATGGAAAATGGACTAATGCCAGTTATTAAAGTAGCGGTAGGTCAAACATTAACCTTTCCGTTTGGGGAAATGATCGTTTTTACGATGCTGCTTCCGTTCTTAAATGATCAGAAGAAAGCTAAAACAGTTTGTATAACCGGAATGGTATTAAGTGGAATTAATATTACAATCAGTGCTGTTATAAATATAGCAACACTAGGAGTCGACTTATATTCCCGATCACCTTTTCCGCTTTTAAACACGGTTGGTAAAATTGAAATTGGTAACTTTATTCAACGGTTAGATGTCTTTTTTATGCTTTATTTAATGGTAGGAGGATTTTTCAAAGTTACCATTTACTTTTATGCAGCTGTAATGGGTACAGCTGATATTTTTCGCTTTAAAGATCAAAAGAAACTTTGTTTTCCGATTGGAATGATGATTTTATTTTCCTCTTTAGCGATTGCCTCTAATTATGCAGAGCAAATTAAGGAAGGCTTGAAATTTATAACAATTTATTTGTATTATCCATTTCAAATCCTTATCCCTATGATGCTGTTGATCATTGCTTTTTTTCGTAACCGAAAGAAACAGACTCAAGGTTAAGATTTTATGAAAAAGACGGTAGTTTTATCCACCGTCAATTTCTTGATGCTTCGTATTTTCATTATTTATAGGCAATATGATGTGCACTGAAGTACCCTTGTTTTTCTTACTTTCAAATCAGATAATTTGTTCCATAAATCCAAATGAAACTTGCTACAAAGTAAAAAATTAATAACCTGCTTTTCTTCATGGATGACTCCTAATCATATTCGTTATAATTAAATGGTTTAGACATATCGTACAGGATTTTTGTTTCAATATAAATATAATCGTCTCGAAATATCCTGCCATATTAGTCCAATTCGTCATTCTAAAAGCATGCCAAGCGGTTTAAATATATAATTAATGATTTGGGTCGGGCCCGGAATGTCTGGAAAAAGAATAAGGCAAATAGCAATGATCCATCCTAGAGAAGTTAACATAAGAAATGATATTTTTTCCTTTTTTTGATCCTTTTTTAGTTTTGGCCATTGAAATAAGACCATGAGAAATATTCCAAGACAGCATAAAAAAATTGTGCCCCACTTCATTTTATATGAACCTTTT
>DATFAH010000279.1:0-2329 GCA_035254805.1 Caryophanales bacterium
CTTCAGCTCCTGCTTAAGAAGCGTAATCAATCCATTCAATCTTTTAACAACCTTAGTATCTCCTTTTGCAAGTATCTGTCGAACACGTTCCCGTGTTACTCCCTCTTGTTCACCTAACATTTCTAATGTAAGGTGCTTACCTTCCGCCAACATTGTTGAGTAACGCCGGTGAGTAATTTCCAGGTAACGAGCCGATACCCTTTCTGCTCTAAGGAACTCTTTGTCCTCCATTAATTGAGTAAGCCAGTTCTCAAATTCGGCAAGTTCATGATTCAGCCTTTCCGTTGGAGACATCAGTTCAAATTCAAGTTTCTTCTTAGCGGTTTCAAGTAACGCCTGAACACGATAAAAAATCGTTTCAACTTTTTTCTTACCTACCCCTTCCGCCTTACCGATCTCTTCAAATTGATATGGCAAAACGCCCCATGTTTTAATCCCTGATGCAATAATATTATTTATTGATTTTTCAGCAAAAGGAAAATCCTCAGCTAGTAATGGTTTATCGAAAAAGGTGGTAGGAATCGTAACCATTTGATTTTGCAAATAAATTAGTTTATTGCCGTTTTCATCGTATTCCTGTTTAACTTGTGGCTTTTCTCTACCGTTAGGCTCACCCAGCTGCTTCCAAAATTTCTTGACCGTACCTGCTCCAACACTTCTAAGACGCATATGAAGTTCATTTAATATTGGAGGCAAATCCCTTAATGTCGTTAGTTTTTGGTCCTTTAACTGTTGAATCATGTTATCACAGCCTTGGATTCCTAACTCGTCAATGGGAAGCCGATCCAAATCATTACAAATCTCCATTGTTTCCCCTTGGAAAGTTAAATTCAGACGGCTTTCCTGATTGTCAGCTACATTCGTCTCCATTTTCATTCGTTCTACCGGCTTACTTTCTTGAATTGGTTGCAAGCTGTGTTTAGGCTCTGATTCCTGGATCATCACACTTTTCCCGAGTGCATTAGCTAATTGTTCCACGACTATTTGCGCGTCTACTTTTATTAGCCATCTGATTGATTGACTAAGAAAACCATGCAAATCAAGCAACTGATGAATTCCTTTATCCAAAAACCTCATGGCAATCGGAGCAGGAAGCAACAGCCGAATTCCTTCTTCACCTTTCCCATTGACAACTAAACAATGTTCTGGTGTCCCATTGGGTAAGGGTTGAAAGGCAGCTAAACGTCCATCAAACCGACATCCGAGCCAAAACAAATCTTGTATCACATAATGAAAATCTTCTTGTGACGATTTATAAATCGAGCGAAGATGTTCTTCAATCAAGTCACCGAACTTCTGAACCGAAACATATTGGGCTAATTTCTTGATCCCGGTTAATGTAGATTTACCTACTTCTTGATTCAACAAGGTTTGTGGAATAAGCAATTGACCTTGTTTATGCCAGAAATCTGAAGTAACCTCTTTTAAACTTATCGAGGAAACGGTATTTCCTTTGTCTAGATTTTCTTCCTCCAGTTTTTTTTCAACAGATTGATTGGAAGAAATCAAGTGGTTATTTTCTACTTCAGGATCTTTTAATTGTTTATTTAAAAGGAACCAGGCTGGCTGGTAATCGGTGGCCCGACTCCCTTTTTTCATAAAGCGGAAGTAGATTCGCTGTTTTTTTAATGGAAACAGTTTCTCATGTAATTCCCATCCTCCAAGAATCCATAATACTCCATTTTTGCTGCGTTTATCGATATATGTAATTCCTTGATCCTTCATAAATTTAAGTAAAGAAAATTGAACCATTTCAGTTTTTTCTTTTGCCGTTTCGACTAGTTCTGACACAGGTTCCTTTGCTTTTTTGATTTCCTCTAACTCCCGTTGAAGCTCTTTGCGTAATTCATCCATCTGTTTGAGAGATTGATCAAGAATAGGCTTAATAAACGTATCTAGATCCTCTTTTGGTACCTGATTGCCTTCCTTTTTCGGGCTTGGCAGTTTATAAATAGGGGCTTCAAAATCATAACTTACATAGACTTGCATATACCAAACACTGATTTCAAATAAGTATTTGTGGGCCTTGTATCCATCCTCAAAATTGACAGACGAAACATCATGAGCTGCCTTATTTCCTTTTTTTCTGATCCACTCAAGCTTCATATAAATATTTTCTTCAATCGCATTTTGGCGGTACAGTTTATAAATACGCTCAGCATGCTTTAAAGGATAGACATTTTCTATTCCCTCTTCCTTGCTGATGGTTTTAACCAGCTGTTCCGTGTATAATCGCGCTTGCATCAGCACAGTTTGTGGTTGCGTAAATAGGGCCTCTTCTAACTGAACAATCAACTCCAATAATCCACTGGGAAAATTTCCAACAAAG
>DATFAH010000280.1:0-3578 GCA_035254805.1 Caryophanales bacterium
ATATCACTACGTTGATGAGCAGACATTTTCTTCATCGTGGAATGAAACGTTTCGAAACAATTTGTCACTGCCGCATTCAAATCTTCTACTATCGCTAAAGCTAACTCTGCTACTTTTACCTGATTATATGGATTCTTTATTTCAAGGGTTTCGCGAGTTCCTTCATTTCTCTCCTGTCCATTGATAATCGAACCAATCCGCATTCTGATTCCTCCCTTACATTAGCATGGAATATTTCCGAGTTTCTTCGTTAATTTCATATTTTCACTATAATCTACCGGGCAATCAATTAAAACTGGTTTGTTCAATGCGATCGCTTTTTCTAAAGTTGGTTTAAGGTCTTCCGTTTGCTTGATTTGGAAGGCTTCAAATCCATAGGACTTGGCAAGCTGGATGAAATCTGGATTTCCAAAATTTATATTAGATGAACGGTTAAACTTTTTCATTTGATGCCATTCGATTAAGCCGTATCCTTCATCTCGCCATAATAAAACGATAATGGGAAGATTTAGCCGTTTTGCTGTTTCCAGTTCTGCACCAGTCATCTGAAAGGATCCGTCGCCGCAAACCGCTACTACTGTACGATCTGGATGTACCAGCTTCGCACCGATTGCACCAGGGACTGCAATTCCCATTGATGCCAGGCCGTTTGAAATCAAACAAGTATTCGGTTGATACGTATGGTATAATCGCGCCATCCACATTTTATGGGCGCCGACATCGGATAAGACAATATCGTCTTCCTTTAAAACAGATCGTAAATCGGAAATGATTTTTTGTGGTTTGACCGGAAAGCTTGTATCCTCTTTAAATTGTCCCAGCTCCACTAGAGAATTTTTTCGAACACCTGCAACCCACGCAATGTTTCTTTCTATTGGAGTGATGACTTGCTGTAATTTTTTTAAGTTTTCATTGATATCTCCGACGACATTTAGTTTGACTGGATAATTTTCATCCGTCTCCGCTTCTTCCGTATCAATGTGCAAAATCGGTGTTGCTCCTTTTGGATTCCAATTTTTCGGCTGGTATTCGGAGATGTCAAAGCCAATTGCTATAATTAAATCAGATTGATGAAATCCACATGTAATATAATCCTTTCCGCCAATTCCTGCTGTTAGTAGACTTAAATCATTTGTCCAAGATAGAGCTCCTTTTCCCATAAAGGTATGGACGACTGGAATTTTGATTTTTTCCACAAGGGCTCGAAATGAGTCTGAAGCATGTCCCCTTGTGATACCGTTACCAGCCAAAATAAGTGGATGTTTCGCTTGTTCGATTAATTTAGCAGCAGCTTGGATTACTTGATCTCCCGCTTCTGAGAGAGTGTGGTTTGTTACTGTTAATGGGGCAGCATTGACCTCCATCCCGGCAATATCATTTGGAAGATCAATATGGGTAGCACCCGGTTTTTCCTGAGTGGCTACTTGAAAGGCTTTTCGAACCATTTCAGGTACAATTTCTCCTTTTTTCACTTGGGCATTCCACTTTGTCACTGGTTCGTAAATATGGACTAAGTCATAATACTGATGACTGATTTTATGCTGACGATCCAAACCAGCCTGTCCGGTAATCGCCACAATCGGATTTAGATCCATATTTGAATTGGCCACACCTGTTAATAGATTGGTGGCTCCCGGCCCTAATGTTGATAAGCAGACACCGGGTTTTCCTGTTAGTCTACCATATGTACCAGCCATAAAGGCAGCACTTGTTTCATGCCTTGTTACAATGAATTGAATGTTAGAATCAAGGACAGCATCCATTAAATCGATATTTTCCTCACCTGGGACACCAAAAATATATTGAACTCCTTCTTGTTCCAAACATTTTATGAATAGTTCCGCTACTTTCATGTTGAACACCTCTCAATTTTTTAAAAAATCTTATTCAGCTTTATGAATGATCGTTTGATAAAGGTCCTCCAGAGACCAAACGATCCCTTTTTCATCCTTATAGACCACATGCTCTCGTGTAAAATGTGCTGGAGAATCCAACCCTGCTGCCGCTGCTAACCGAAATAATGCTTTTCTCATTGTAATGACGTAATTAGCTGTGCGATATTTTTTTTCATCGATTACAAGTGCTTTTTGTAATTCGGGATCCGTAGTGGCAACTCCAACAGGGCATGCATTGGTGTGGCATTTTAGCGCTTGAATACAGCCGACTGTGATCATAAAAGCTCGTGCAATGTTGACTAAATCTGCTCCCATGGCTAAAGCAATTGCAACCCGATCTGGTGAGAACAGTTTTCCAGATGCGATGATTTTAACTCGATTACGTACCCCGTATTTTATTAAGGCATTATTAACTAAGGGCAATGCAGATTTTATTGGCAATCCTACACTGTCAGCCAATTCTTGGTAGGAAGCCCCTGTACCGCCTTCACCGCCGTCGATCGTGATAAAATCGGGCCCTTTCCCTGTCTCTTTCATTTGCCTTGCCAGTTCCTCCGCTTCATGACTGCTTCCGACCACAATTTTCATCCCAACCGGCTTGCCTGTGTGTTCACGGATTTGCCCAATAAACTCAAACAGGTCTGGTAAATCATGAAATTCCTTAAAGCGGTTTGGACTATCAATCGATTTAAATGGTTCGACTAAACGTATTTTTGCAATTTCCTCTGTTACTTTTTCCCCATCAATATGACCGCCACGCGTTTTAGCGCCTTGGGCTAATTTCAATTCAAAGGCTTTAATTTGCGGAATTTTATTTTTTTCCATTAAGGCATCCCAACTGAAATTTCCCTCTTTATCCCGCACCCCAAAAAGGCCAGGGCCAATTTGCATAATAATATCAACACCACCCTTTAGGTGATATTCGGAGAGCCCTCCTTCGCCTGTGTTCATCCATGTTCCTTTTGCCATTCCTAACCCTTCAGAAAGTGCGGTAATCGCATTTTTGCCTAGTGATCCATAACTCATGGCTGACATCCCAATTTGACCTTTTACGATAAAAGGATGTTTAAGGTCTTTTCCGATGAAGATTGCATCCTCATCCTTCAGCAAGTAGGCAGATGAGATGTTTTTCTCAAAGACTTCTTTTTTCTGAGAAAACAAAGGCTCTTTAATCAATAAATATCGATTTGTCGTCACCTTTGTGTCCATGTCCATTTTTAATTCTTCTGTTAATTTGGGAAACATTGAATTGCGAATATAAAAACCTTTATCTTCAAAATTTCGAACAGAGCCATATCCTATTACATCCCGTTTATATTTTGCCTTTTTGACAATATGTTGATATTCATTGCGGGAAAATGGTTCCCCTTCATTATCATTATTAAATAAATACTGTCTTAACTCAGGACCTATAGTTTCAAGGAAGTACCTGGCCCTGCCTACAAGTGGGTAATTTCTGAGAATCGGATGCTGTTTTTGTGATCGATCAATAAAAAACAAATACAATCCAACGATTATCAGGACCGCTAAAATAATGGCAAAAAAAATAAAACCGATTATGACCATGATGTCTGCCATTCGCAAGTTCAAATCCCTCCATAAATGAAAACGTTTCGTTCCGCTAGTAATCGAAACTCTAACTAAACTATTTATAGTTATCATTCTCTAATGTAGGAAGGTTAT
>DATFAH010000281.1:0-20264 GCA_035254805.1 Caryophanales bacterium
GGAACATAATAAGACATATTATGCAAAAAAATTAAAAACTCCTCACGGAAACCTAATCATCGAAGGTCCAGTTTCTCCCGATAAACTCGCAACCTATGAATTTCATAAAAACCTTATAGCATTTCGACCACCTGCTGAACAGCATCAAGCATTAATTGATATCGCAAAGCTTGATGAGGGAAGAATTATCCTAGCTAGAAAACAGAATGTTGTAATTGGTTACGCAACATATCTTTATCCAGACCCCCTTGAAAGGTGGTCTGAAGCCAAAATGAGTAATTTAATCGAGTTGGGTGCAATTGAAGTAATCCCTGAATTTAGAAGCTGCTCTGTTGGAAAAAATCTGCTTCATGTATCCATGATGGATGATGCAATGGAAGATTTTATTATTATCACAACCGAATATTACTGGCATTGGGATTTAAAAGGCACTGGCCTTAATATATGGGATTATCGCAAGGTGATGGAAAAAGTGATGAAAATCGGCGGTCTACAATGGTATGCAACCGATGATCCAGAAATTTGTTCCCATCCTGCAAATTGCTTAATGGCTAGGATTGGAACAAAGGTTGATAATGAATCGATCCAAAAATTTGATCGGCTTCGTTTCAAAAACAGGTTTATGTATTAAACTTTATTTTTTATTTTAGACAGAAGGGAGCTTTTTCAATGATCATTGAGGAAATCATGAAAACAAATGTATCATCGCTTTCTCCAACCGATACTATTTCTGATGCGATTCATTTGATAGACGCTAAAAAAATTCGTCATATTCCCATCGTAAATTCAGGAAACCAGCTTGTTGGACTCGTTACAGCAAGCCGGATTCGAAATGCCACTCCTTCCATTTTTCATGCTGACGAACATTTAGAAGATTTACAGAAACCGCTTGAACTGATTATGAGGAAAGATATTGTTACTGGTCATCCACTTGATTTCGTTGAAGAAGTTGCCGGACTCTTTTACGAATATCATATCAGCTGTCTGCCGATCATCAAGGATCAAAAACTAGTAGGGATTATCACCGAAACAGATTTATTAAGAACAATGGTTGAGCTGACAGGTGCCCATCAGCCAGGTTCCCAAATTGAAGTAAAAGTTCCTAATAGATCTGGAATTTTATATGAGATTGCTGGAATGATTCGAAACCGAAAAGCCAATATTCTCAGTGTTCTTGTTTATCCTGATAAAATCGATGATCGGTATAAAATAATAGTCATCCGAATCCAAATGATGAACCCATCAGGTTTAGTTGAAGACATTAAACAGGCTGGTTTTCAAGTTTTATGGCCAAATCTTCCGGGGATATCACAATGAAAAGGGACAGTTCATTCATTTACTCTGAGGAGCTGCTAAAATATAAATTCAGTGCCCAGCATCCTTTTAATCAATTCCGGCTAAAATTAACGGTGGATTTATTACATAAGCTAGGGGCGTTAAAACATGTGCAAATATTATCGCCCAGAATAGCAACGGAAGAGGAACTATATTTAATTCATGATCAAAATTATGTTGAGGCAGTAAAATCGGCTGGAGGAGGCATACAGTCAAAAGAACTTGCAAAAAATTATGGATTAGGATCAGAAGATACTCCCATATTTCCGAATATGCACGAAGCCAGTTCCATTCTTGTCGGAGGAACATTGACTGCGGTTGATCAAGTGATGACCGGAAAAGTCCTCCACGCTCTTCATCTCGGTGGCGGCCTTCATCATGGTTTTCGCGGAAAAGCATCCGGCTTTTGCATCTATAATGATAGTTCAGTGGCCATTAAATATCTCCAGCAAAAATATCATGCACGGGTTTTATATGTGGATACCGATGCCCATCATGGAGATGGAGTGCAATGGTCCTTTTACGATGATCCCAATGTTTGTACTTTGTCTATTCATGAAACAGGAAGATATTTATTCCCGGGAACAGGGAATGTAACAGAAAGAGGGCAAGGAAAAGGATATGGCTATTCCTTTAATATTCCAGTAGATGCTTTTACGGAAGATGAATCATGGCTTTTTGCTTATCGAAATTCCTTAAAAGAAGTAGCAGATTTTTTTCAGCCAGATGTTATCTTAACCCAAAATGGCGCTGATTCCCATTATTATGACCCATTAACACATCTTTTAGCGACAATGAAAATTTATCGAGAAATTCCTAGGCTTGCCCATGAAATTGCCCATCAGTATTGCGGTGGAAAATGGATTGCGGTCGGTGGTGGAGGCTACGATATATGGAGAGTGGTTCCAAGAGCGTGGGCACTTATCTGGATGGAAATGACAGAAAATTACAACTGTTATGGAAATTTACCATCAGAATGGGTCGACCATTGGCAAAAAGAAGCACCAGTAGCACTGCCAAAGAATTGGGATGATCCCAAAGATTTAGTTCCGCCCATTCCGCGTAAGGAAGAGATTACTGAAAAAAATACGATCACACTTGAAAAAGCACTTTTACCAATCCGAAATTTGAAAAGCGCAAAAAAATAAAGGGTGTTCTTGACACCCTCGTTCCATTTATTTTGTTGATTGACGCTGTTCAATTCGATGTGGAAGAACAACAATATTTTCGGAAACTTTTTCTTTGTTCATCAGCTTTGTAAGTAAACGCATGGCCACTGCCCCAATGTCGTATAACGGTTGGACAATGGTTGTAAGCTGTGGACGGACCATTAGCGCTAACCTTGTATTATCTGATGTGATGATCTCAAAATCATCAGGTATACAAAAGCCTTTATCCTCTGCACCATGAACAACCCCAAGTGCCATTTCATCAGAACCAACTAAAATCGCGGTAGGTCTCTCACTGCTTTCTAATAATTTTTCAAAAGCTTCTAATCCTGAATCGTAAGTATAGTCACCCTCGAAAACTAGATCTTCCCTAAAGGCAATTCCAGCTTCTTCAAGTGCACTCTTGTATCCCTTAAGTTTTTTCTCAGCGTTTTTTTGTTCATGGAGAGGTCCAATAACAAACGCAATATGTTTATGCCCCTTTTCAATAAACTCATTCACAGAGTCATAAACTGCCTGCTCATAATCAATATTTACGGAAGGGATTTTTTTAGACTCTTCAATGGAACCAGCTAGAACGATCGGCACAGGTGACTTTTCAAATACTTCGACATGCTCAAGCGTGACATTTCCACCCATAAAGACAATTCCATCTACTTGTTTCCCTAGCATCGTATTAAATAAATGTAATTCCTTCTCTTTATTTTGGTCTGAATTACTTAAAATAATGTTATATTTATACATCGTAGCAATATCTTCAATACCTCGAGCTAATTCTGCAAAGAATATATTTGAAATATCAGGTATAATCACCCCGACAGTTGTCGTTTTTTTACTTGCTAAGCCTCTAGCAACGGCGTTTGGACGATATTCCAGTCTATCGATCACCTCTAAAACCTTTTTGCGGGTAACCGGCTTAACATTCGGATTCCCATTTACGACACGCGATACCGTTGCCATTGATACATTTGCTTCTCGTGCAACATCATAAATCGTAATATTCACCTTTTTATACTCTCCTTCATACGAAACATATTTTTCATTATTTTACGGCAGTATACAAGAACCTATCCATTATTTTCAATAGTATGTGAAAACCTAAGCAATCTACGATATGTATAATTCTAATGATACGATAAGAACTTTAATGCCGCAATTGCTATCTACCTTATAAAGTCATTTTTTAGCTAATCAGATTTCATAAATTACGGAAAGCCTTCTGCTTTTACTGCAGAAGGCCTCGTTCAAATCCCATTTGATTTTAATTTCTCACAAAATTAGAAGCAAGCAGTTCATTATAAAAATGGTCGAATTGTCCAAGGTCCATTTGCTGCTGTGCATCTGAGAGGGCAACCGCAGGGTCTGGATGGACTTCTGCCATGACACCGTCAGCTCCAATTGCAAGTGCTGCCTTGGCAGTTGGAAGAAGCAAATCCCTTCTTCCTGTTGAATGGGTAACATCGACAAACACAGGCAAGTGAGTTTCTTGTTTTAAGATCGGAACAGCAGAAATATCAAGGGTATTCCTTGTAGCACGTTCATAAGTTCTTATCCCTCGTTCACAAAGAATGATTTGGCCATTTCCTTGTGCCATAATATATTCTGCCGCATTAATGAATTCTTCAATGGTAGCTGCAAGTCCTCTCTTTAATAAAACAGGTTTGTTAATGGCACCAGCTGCTTTTAACAGTTCAAAGTTTTGCATATTGCGCGCACCGATTTGAATCACATCGAGATATTCAGCAGCCATCTCAATATCAGCTGGGTTCACAATTTCGCTAATAACAGCCATATCATATTCGTCAGCAATCCGCTTTAAAATTTTTAACCCTTCTACCCCTAAGCCTTGGAAATCATATGGTGAGGTTCTCGGTTTATACGCACCGCCACGCAGTAGCTTCAATCCTTTTTCGCTCATGTCCTTAGCCACTGTTGCAACTTGATCATAGGATTCTACCGCACAAGGGCCAAACACAAAGCGTTGCTTCCCATCCCCGATATTTTCCCCTTTAACATTTACAATCGTATTTTCAGGTTTCTTTTTCCTGGAAACAAGCAGTGCTTTTTCATGGTTATCTTTTTGTAAATCTAATCCTGCCTTAAAGATCTCTTTAAAGATATGGTCGATCGTTGAGCTGTCAAAAGGACCGTCATTATGCTCTTTTATTTTATCCAGCATGATTCTTTCCCGAACTGGATCATAGCGGTACACACCTTGGTTCACTTTCACTTGACCGATTTCCTGAACAAGTTGTGCCCTTTCATTAATTAGCCTTAATAATTCCAAGTTAACCTCATCGACTCGTGTTCTTAATTGATCCAATTTTTTGCTCATTCATCTTCATATCCTTTCTTTATAAAAACATTACAGAGCATTCAAACTTTCATAAAACGATTGAATTTTTTCGCTGCAAGTTCTCTTTTCGCTTTCAACCTCTTTATACGTCCATGAAAATATGTTACATTTTTCTATATATTAGGGTTTATTATAACGAATTTCATTTTTTTTGTCACCTATTTTTCTTTATTAATTAAACGCTTTTAAGTATTAAAGTAATATATGTCATCAAAAAGAAGAAGGTGCTTATCGTTTGTCTGAGAGTAAATACATTTTTGCACTAGATATTGGAACACGTTCAGTAGTCGGAATTATTCTTGAAAAAACAAATGAAACTTTTCATATTGTCGATATTCTTTCCAAAGAGCATTCTGAACGTTCCATGCTTGATGGTCAAATTCATGATATCTTGTCCGTGTCCAAAATCATTACTGAAATTAAAGAAACACTAGAAAAAAAATATGGACCGCTCCATAAAGTTTGTGTAGCTGCAGCTGGCAGATCATTAAAAACTGAAAAAGCTGAGTCTGCTATATCAATACATGGGAAACCAATGCTGAAAAAGCAGGATATTCTCCATCTGGAGTTAAGCGCCGTCCAACAAGCCCAAGCGCATGTCGCCAGTAAAAATTCAGATAAAAGTCAGTTTTATTATTGTGTAGGTTATTCTGTCTTATACTACAGGCTTGATGGGGAGGAAATTGGAAATCTGATTGATCAGCAAGGTAATGAAGCTTCCGTTGAAATTATCGCCACATTCCTGCCAAAGGTAGTCGTGGAATCTCTCATTGCCGCTCTTCACCGAGCCGGATTAGAAATGGAAGCATTGACGCTAGAGCCAATAGCTGCCATTAATGTTCTAATTCCACCCTCGATGCGAAGATTAAATGTGGCATTAGTGGATATTGGTGCCGGAACGTCTGATATTGCGATAACCAATTTAGGAACGGTAATTGCCTATGGTATGGTTCCGGTAGCTGGTGATGAAATTACAGAAGAAATTAGTGATCAATATTTACTGGATTTCCCTCTTGCTGAAAAAGCCAAAAGAGAGCTCAATGTGAATAATACAATAACCATAACTGATATTTTAGGATTTGAAACAGAGATACTAAGAGAAGAAGTCATTACGCAAATCTCTTCCTCTATCGATCATCTCGCTAGTTCGATATGCCAAGAAATTTTACGACTTAATAACAACCAATCACCAAAGGCTGTTATGCTCGTTGGCGGCGGAAGCCTTACCCCTGAATTACCAAAACGGGTAGCAAGTCTCTTACAGCTTCCAGAGAACCGGGTAGCGATAAGAGGAATTGATGCTATTTCTTCTTTAACTATTGCAGAGCATATCCATAAAGGACCTGAACTCGTTACCCCAATTGGAATTGCGATTGCCGCTCATAATACTCCTGTTCAATATGTTACGGTTTCCGTAAATGAACAGCCCATCCGGCTTTTTGAAATAAAAAGTTTAACGGTCGGTGATTGCCTTCTTGCGGCAGGCATCAAAATGAACAAACTCTATGGAAAGCCTGGAATGGCTAAAATTATTTCATTAAACAGTCAAATCATTACGATTCCAGGGAAATTAGGGGATGCTCCAAAAATCTTAAAAAATGGACAACCAAGTGGACTTGATGATGTTGTTACAAATGGAGATGTTCTATTTGTCGAAAAAGGGAGCGATGGGAAAGAAACCAACCTGCAAATCAGTGACTTAATTGACCATTTGCCAAACTTCAGAATTTCCCTTAATCAGCAGGAAATTGAAGTACCTTCTGTCATAACATGTAATGGAGTAAAAACTGCCAAGGAAAAGATGCTTGAAGATCGGGATGAAATTTTTATTCAGCAGCCAAAAACGATTGAAGAAATTCTTATGACCATTGATTCTGAGTTATTATTAGAATTAGAACCTCTTACACTCCAGATTAATGGAATGACGAGCGTTTTTTCTTCTTTAACCGGGGGTGTTTACCTAAACGGAAAGGAAGCTTCTAAAAATAGTTTGATTAGCCTACAAGATCAACTTGTCATAACGAGTAGAGAACCATTAACAGTAGGGAAGTTAGCAGAACAGAAACAAATAAACATGATCCAAAGTATTCCAGTCTTTTTTAATGATGAAAAAGTAATCTTGTCAAAAAAGCTAGCTGATATATCAAAAGATGGACAATCACTTTCTGAAGATGACCTGATATTTTATGGAGATAAAATCACGATTAGTCAAAAAGATTCTGAGCCATTCATCTTTCAAGACTTGTTTAACTATGTTGATATTGAGTTTCCTTCCAATGTGAAAGGGACCTATACATTACTAAAAAATAATGACCAGACTACTTTCTATGATACGCTCGCACCAGGAGATCATTTAAAAATTGTCTGGCCATCTGCCCAGGAAATTCGTTGAAAAAGGCATCCGTTTTTGGATGCCTTTTCCTTATTGAAGCTCATCTATCGCATTCATTAATGACTTTTTCGTAATGTTCCAATGTGAAGCATGCCAAACTACTTTTCCATTTGAAAATAATAGAGCCTGTGGGGATTCATGCTTTACTTGAAATTTAGCGACGATTTCATTAGATAACGGGCGTGCATCCTGAACAGCCAAATAATAGGTTGGAAAATCTGGATGCCCTTCGGCAAACTTCTGGTATTCTTGAAAAGCAGCACGGCTTATTGTACAGGTTAAGCTATGCTTCAAAAGAAAAAATGTATCTTTACTTTTCATTAATTCCTCAAATTCTTCTAATTGGCTAATTTTTTCTGGCATTTTTTCATCCCTCCATTGAATAAACGGTGAAGTCTTCTTTCGCTTCACCGCTTAATAAACTTGTTTATTGGTTATTTTCGTTTACCTTTTTCTCTTCTTCCTCAAGAGCTCTTTTTGCGTCGTCAAGTTTTTTTCTTATGTCTAATTCTTTCGTTGGACTTGGTTTTATTTCTGGGTCACTTAGTGAAATATAGTTGATATTCTCAAGATCCCAGTCATCTTCTAAAGTATGTAAAGAAAGGTTTTTTTGTTTCTTAACGAACTCATTGCCCTTCTCCCAAAGGCTTTCTCCTGTGAGAGTTGTTTTATCGATTAACCGGTTGCGAAGCTCCTTCCCAGATTTAGGCGTAAATAATAGGGCAACAGTAGCCCCAGCCAATCCTCCAATTAAGGCGCCTAATAAGAAGTTATTAGAACGTTTTGGTTCTTCATTTCGATTTTGCATGTTCTCACGTAATTCTCTTGCCGCCATCGTAATCCTCCTATCAATATCTATCTTTGCCGTTCTTCTTGGCCTTTTTTAAAAACAATTTCCCGGTCTGATTTTGCTTTTTTTGCTTTCCATTTGTCCTTTAATTCAAAAAGAACACTACTCCATTGCATAATTTGTGAAACCTTTTCCTTATTTTCTTCTACCTGTTTATCCAATGAATTTGTCATATCCTTTATCGAGTGGTTAAATTTATTGACGGAATCACCGATATTTTTCACCGAATTTACGATACTATTTAAGCTTTCTGATTTTTTCTGGATATCATCTGCAAGTGCATTTGTTTTTTTCAAAAGCAGTGTCGTTTCCGTGGTTACACCTTTAATTTGCTTTTCTAAGCCTGCCAATGTATTTGAAACACTATCCAAAGTCCTTTGCAGTGATTTCAATGTTTTGGCTAAATAAATAACAAGGACAAAAAATGCAATCGCAATGAGCGCGATGCTTAAATATAAAATAATCTTCACAAGATGCACCCCTAACCTAATCTACAATAATCTATTACCCTTACGTTTAAGATTTAAACGTAATCACCAACAATAATATATTCGCCAAATTCTTTCGTTTTCCTGCCAATGAAAATGGCTTTTATTAAAGCTTCTTTTTCAACTTTTCTGTAAAATTCGGTTACAATAGGATTTTAACCTTTAAGGATGGAAAAATTATTGAAGCTGTTGCAAATGATAGAGAGCGTATCAATAAAGTATTTGATACAGATGAAGGGGCCCGCTATGTTGGTGAATTTGCCATTGGTGTGAACCCTTATATTCAAACGCCAATGCAGGATATCCTATTTGATGAAAAAATTGATGGTAGCTTCCATTTTACTCCAGGACAATGCTATGATGATGCCTTTAACGGAAATCATTCAAATATCCACTGGGATTTAGTCAACATTCAGCGGCCTGAATATGGTGGTGGAGAAATTTATTTTGATGATGTGTTAATCCGCAAAGATGGCCGTTTCGTTATCCCTGAGTTAGAAGTACTAAATCCAGAAAACCTTAAATAAGTAGAAAGGATGCCAGTTTGAAAATTGGCATCCTTTTTCTTTATTCATATTGTTTTTCATAGGCTTCCTGGAATTTTTGGATATCACCAGCACCCATAAAGATGACAATCGCATTTTCATGCTTCTTAAGTATCATTGTGTTTTCTTCAGATAAAATTTCAGATCCAGGGATTTTTTCCTGTAAATCTTTAATCGAAAGCTTACCATGGTTTTCACGCGCAGATCCAAAAATTTCGCATAAATAAACTTTATCAGCTAAATTTAAGCTGTTGGCAAATTCATCAAGAAAGGCTTGTGTACGTGAAAATGTGTGTGGCTGAAAAACAGCTACAATCTCATTATGTGGATATTTTTGTCTTGCCGCCTCAATTGTTGCTTTTATTTCTGTCGGATGGTGGGCATAATCGTCAATTAAGATTTGCGTGCCCTTACTCTTTTCAGTAAATCTCCTTTTCACGCCTTGGAACGTATTTAACTGATCTTTCACTGCTTCAATATTTATTTCTTCGTAATGACAAAGTGCAATCACTGCAAGTGAATTCAATACATTGTGATCCCCAAATGTTGGGATGGAAAAGGTGTGATAGAAGGTATTCCTGATAAATACATCAAATGTTGTACCATTTGTTGATTTAACAAGATTTTTTGCCTGGTAATCATTTTCTTCCCCAAATCCGTAAAACAATACAGGTACTTTTGCCTGAATTTTTTGCAGCTGTTCATCATCACCACAGGCAAAAATGCCTTTTTTCGCTTGCCAAGCCATTTCTTGAAAGGCGGAAAAGACATCATCAATACTGGCAAAATAATCTGGATGATCAAAATCAATATTCGTCATGATCGTGTAATCTGGAAAATAGGATAAGAAATGTCTCCGGTACTCACAGGCTTCAAAAACAAAATATTTAGAGCCCTCTTCACCTTTACCGGTGCCATCGCCAATTAAAAAAGAAGTGGGCTTAGCACCTTTCATAACATGAGCAAGTAAACCTGTTGTAGAGGTTTTGCCATGCGCACCTGTAATCGCAACACTAGTAAAGTTTTGTAAAAAATCTCCCAAAAAGCGATGGTAACGGACAATCGGCAGACCTAGTTTCATTGCCTCTTGAATTTCTTCATGTGTATCAGGAAAAGCATTACCTGCAATAATTGTCATTCCCGGCTGGATATTTTCCTTTTGAAAGGGAAGGATCCTTATTCCTGCTTGTTCAAGAGCTTGCTGAGTAAAAAAGCGCTTTTCAACATCAGAGCCCTGCACCTCGTATTTCATGTCATGCAGAACTTGTGCAAGTGCACTCATTCCAGACCCCTTTATACCTACAAAATGGTAAATAGTCATGTAAAGAACCTCCAACCAACGTCTATCTGTAAATCAGTATATGACATTTGTTTGTAATTAGTATTACCAAAGAAATGTGGAAGCGCCTTGGGCAGCCCCGACAAGCGCTGGCCGACTAATAGCGCCGCGTCCTGCGGCAACGTCGGCACTTGTACATCCTGTACTTCGAAGGACCTGAAGGCGAAGTCGTTTATTGACTTCAACTAAAAGGGCCGAAGCGACCTCATGGGGGCTAGGCGCTGGAACTGGACAATACCATAATTTTGAAATTTATTTACGGTAATCATATTCAATTATTATAGCACTATTTTATCCCAAAGACTATGGAATTGGTTATTCTGCATTCTCAATACTATTATTGACCTGCCGTATAAAGAATACTAATAATTAATTGGTGATATTCGCCTGCATTGCTTCAAGCTCGGTTTCGGTTAAATGAACCTCCCGCGGTTTGCTCCCATTAGCTCCAGAAATATAGCCATTCTGTTCCATCAAATCCATTAATCTTGCTGCCCTGTTATAGCCAATTTTAAACCTCCGCTGCAGGCTGGATGTGGAGGCTCCCCCTTGGTCAACCACAAATTCACATGCTTCATAGAAAAGCTCATCTTCTTCTTCAATGACTTGCGCTTTTTTTAACAGCTCTTCCTGTTCAAATAAATAATCTGGCTCCCGCTGCTCTCGAATATGTGCGACAACAAGATCAATTTCTTCGTCAGACACAAAAGTTCCTTGGAGTCGAACAGGTTTTGAAGAACCATTTTCTAAAAATAACATATCTCCACGGCCAAGTAATTTTTCCGCACCACTAATATCAATGATTGTTCTTGAATCAACTTGTGAAGAAACGGAAAAAGCAATCCTCGTTGGAACATTTGCTTTTATTAATCCCGTAATAACATCTACAGATGGTCTCTGTGTTGCGATAATAAGATGAATACCACAAGCACGCGCTTTTTGGGCAATACGGCAGATTGCTTCTTCGACATCTGCCGGTGACATCATCATTAAATCAGCTAACTCATCAATCACAATCACAATAAACGGCAGTTTTTCCGCATATCTTTTATGCAACATTGCCAGTTCATTAAAGCGATTAATATCGCGAACCCCTGTATGAGCAAAAAGCTGATACCGTCGTTCCATTTCATCAACTGCCCATTTTAATGCAGCCGTTGCCGCCTTCACATCCGTGATTACCGGACTAACAAGATGGGGAATGTGATTATATGGTGCTAATTCCACCATTTTTGGATCTATTAGCAGAAGTTTCACGTCTTCGGGATTTGCTTTATATAATAAGCTAATCAGAATCGAGTTGATGCAGACACTTTTTCCTGATCCTGTTGCACCAGCTATTAACCCATGGGGCATTTTCTTTAAATCAGTCACAATTGGTTTCCCAGAAATATCAAGGCCCAAAACAGCAGTTAGCGGTGAGATGGCATCAAGAAAAACATCGCTTTGAATAATTTCGCTTATGAAAACAGGTCTTGATTTCAAATTGGGAACCTCAATACCAATTGTGTGTTTTCCTGGGATTGGGGCTTCAATGCGAATATCCCTTGCCGCAAGACTTAGCTTAATATCATCTGTTAAATTGGTGACTTTATTGACTTTTACACCTGGTTCAGGATGTACTTCAAATCTTGTAACAGACGGCCCCTGTGTAACATTGACAACACTTGCTCCCACATTAAAGTTTTCAAGTGTTTGATTTAGCAGCTCCTCTTGTTGCATTACCCACTCAGATTCCATCGTTTCAGAAACTGGAGATTTAAGCAAATGATCGTCTGGTAACACATAAGAGCTCTTATTGTATTCTAAATAATGTTCTTCCACGATATTTTCTATTTTTCCACTTTTATCCACCGAATTTAATTGTGGAGCTTGTTCCATTTCCGCTTCCAAAGTCGCATTTTCCTCAATTTTTGGTGACTCCAAAATAGGGTTTAGCTTCTGGGATGGCAAAACTGACCTTTCTTCTACTAAGTTCTGTTTTCTCTGTTCCCATTTTTGTTTATCTTGCTTCAACATTAGTACATTAAATGGCATGCGGGAACGTACTGGCGGATCAGATTGAATATCTTCCTGAATGGGATCCTTATCCGTAATGGAGGCTGCCGTCTCAAGGTCCGAGTATGTTTCTATTTCTTCAGGCGACAGATCAACATTCGCATTTTCACCCTTTAAAGTGATAAATGTTTCATCTTCAAACGCTAGTTCCACTTCTTCATCAATGAAATCTTGTGAAGGGATTTCCTGTTCGCTGCTAACGAAAGTCTCTATCTTACTTTCAGTAGTTATTTCTGTTTCATTTTGCTCTTCAATAAAGAATTGATCCGAAAAATGACTAAGTTCATGTTCTACAATTTCCTTTTCCTCTACTTCAGGGCGATGAAATCCAAAAATAGGGGAGGGGATTTCAGTGGGACGAAAAGGGCCACTCATTCGTTTTTTTGGCAATGGTTCCTTTTTCGAATTGGATCTTACTTTTTTGTGAGTGACATTGTCACTCACATCTGCCTTCATTTCCTCAATTTGCCGTCTTGTTACTCGATCACGTTTATCATCTTTATTTTTTGTTTGCCCTTCATCTGGAATGAGCGGGAAACGGAATTGACCTTTTGGATATTGATAAGCAATTCTTGCTTCAATTTCTTTACTCGGTTCCATTTTCTTCTGTGTATAATAAACGTCATTATCACTTGTATATAATTCTTCACTATCCAACTGCTCTTCTTCATTTTTTTTTAACTTTTGAAAAAAGTCTTGGATCCAACTCAAAACAATCACTCTTTCTACTTTCATCTACCATTCTATTTTAACAGCAATTATAAAAAATTCGACTAAAAATCTGATATTAGGTCAAATGACATGCCTACAAAAGAAAAAAGACCACAAAAGTGATCCTTTATTCTTTCTTCCGATTCTTCCCTAATATAAAGATGGGCTCTAATTCCCCGTTTTCATATAAAAATGATAGTGCTGTGACAGGAACGCGGCCATTTGTAAAAAAGCTCATGGCCATCTGCGCCAAAATATCATAGCCAGTATCATTTTGGATATCAGCAATAATAAGGACATCCTGGTGCGGAACAGCCAGTACCATCGTTCCGGTTATTTTTCTTTCCATCTCATGTAAAAATCCTTTGTTTAAGATCCGGCTAGCATCATAACCATCATTGGTGTTTAGGAAATAAAAATGGTTTCCGGCAACAAGATCTTCCTTTAGTGGGGTAGAAAGTGATCTGACATTGAATAATGCGATTTCCTTTATTCTTTTTTCAGACCACCGTTCTTTTTCAATGATTACTAAATCGATTAAACGATAGGTTTTCCCCATATCTACCGCATAATAAATCCTCGTTTCTGCTGTATGTTCATCAAAAAGGAATGGGACACCTTCCCTGGATTCAACCGGAAAAGAAGTCGAACGAATGACAGGGAATATTTTTTTCTCAAAAGCAGTAAGCGCAACAGGAGCTTCCATCGCACGCAGACCTTCTTCCACATAGTACACCACTTTTTCAATGGCTTTTTCTTTTTCCACATGCCATTTAGACACAATACCACCGATGGAAATGGTAATCCCTTTACCTGTTTGTTTATTTTCAATTCTCAATAGATCCTTATCATGCTGGTAGGTAATTACTCGCTCCGCACAAGACATACGCGCCTCTAATTCTCTTTTCATTTTTATACTATTCACGTTTAGGTTCCTCCGTAAAAAAAACCCATCTTATAAAGAAGATGGAGATAATCCCTTGATAAACTCTTCAATTTCTTCCTGGGTTTTGCGGTCCTTGCTCACAAATCGACCTAATTCCTTGCCGTTCTCGAATCCAATAAAGCTTGGAATTCCATATACATCCAACTGTTGGCATAAATCAATAAAATCATCACGATCCACATGGACAAATGTAAATTCTTTAAATTTCTCTTCAATTTCAGGTAATATCGGTTCAATGATCCGGCAATCCGGGCACCAATTAGCTGAAAACATCAAGATATGCTTCCCATTATTTTTAAACTGTTCAAATTGCTTCATGGATTCTAAGTTTTTCATGTAAACGCCTCCGCTCTTTAGATCTATTGAAATCATAACAAAGCCCATAAACGCTCGTCCAATAGTATGCAATTATATTTTGTTCTTTAAAATAATTTTTATTTCGCAGTTTTAACCGAATTCACAATTTGCATCAAGGCCATAGCTTCGCTCTTTAGACCGCTTGTTTTTGTTTGAGTTGTGATTTTGGTACCACCTATGCCTATGGTCATTTCATAACTATCATCTTTAAGTTTATAAATTATGAGATAGGCCAATTTATTTTTTTCTTTAAAGGTTTTATTTGTTTCAAGTTTTTTGTATTGAGCAACTGTCGCCTTATATACGACATCGCTTGAAGAGTTCTCGTTTGGATTGTTAAATAAAATATAAGTTTTTGAGCCATTTTTCAAAATAATATTATGTGGTGATTGATCTTTTATTTCATAGCCAAAAGGTAAATAAAAACGAAGCTTTTCACTTTTTTTATTTGGCTTTTTAGGTGCATTATTAAAGGTTGTTTTCACTGTTTTTGTTGCTAATTTGCTTTCATCCTTAAAGGAAGTTTGAGAGCATGCGCTTATTACAAATGTTGATAGTACGAGAATCAATAGAAACTTGAAGGTCCTTTTCATAAATGCCTCCTTAGGTATTATGATCTAATACTATCATACCTTTATTCCCCTTTTATTGACAACCCATCTTTGTCGATTATTGTCAATCTTTGTTTATACTCGTACTGCCCGACCAACATTTTCATCACATGAGTGAACATATCGACACGAGAAATTTGCCCATTTGTAAAAATCCCAACAGCCCCTTCATGTTTTCCAACATTTTGCATCTTTGCATAATCATCCATAACAGGGCCAAGCTCTTCGCCATTCCTTAACCTTACAGCAATTTCTTCAGGAAGCAAAAATCTTGCCCCTCCTGCAATAATAGGTTTCAAATTTCTTGATGCAAGTGCTCCCCAATTACAAAGGAGGAGGCCTTGGCTTGTTTCTTGGACA
The DNA here is from genome assembly GCA_035254805.1 of Caryophanales bacterium. GTDB lineage: Bacteria > Bacillota > Bacilli > Bacillales > Cytobacillaceae > JAUZPL01. The sequence continues at coordinate 15,518 of DATFAH010000281.1, forward strand.
CCGCCCTCAAGACCGATCCCAATGTCCCCCTGTCCTTCATTTAGCGCTTTTCGTGCTCTATTAACTGCGCCTTTAATCGTTTCATCATCTGAAAACGGCTGATCATTGACACCTGAAGAGACATCTATTGATATGAATTGAAATTCATCGGAAAAGGAATTTTTAACCGCATTTATTTTAGCAGGATTTTTGGAACCAATAATAATTTTCATGTTGTATTTACACCCCTAACATAGAAGAGGAGGCACATGTAAATGCCTCCGTAAAAATTAACTATTTGCCTTAATGGAATCAATTGTAGTCTGATCACAAGCTTTTACAAGGTTGACGATTAATTCTTTTGCTGCCGCATAATCATCAATATGGATGATCGAGGCATGTGTATGAATATATCTTGAACAAATTCCAATTACTGCACTCGGAATTCCTTCATTGGATTGGTGAACGCGTCCGGCATCTGTTCCACCTTGAGAAACAAAATATTGATACGGGATATCATGCTTTTCAGCAGTATCGAGAATAAATTCTCTCATTCCTCGATGGGTAACCATGGAACGGTCAAGAATTCTAAGCAGTGTTCCTTTTCCTAACTGACCAAACTCAGATTTTTTCCCTGTCGCATCTGCAGCACTAGCATCAAGGGCGAAAAAGAGATCAGGCTTGATCATATTTGCCGCTGTTTTTGCACCACGCAAGCCCACTTCTTCCTGAACAGTTGCACCGGAGTATAGAGTGTTTGGCAATTGTACATCTTTTAATTCTTGAAGCAGTTCAATCGCTAATCCGCATCCATAGCGGTTATCCCAAGCCTTTGCCATAATTTTCTTTTCATTCGCCATTGGAGTAAATGGGCAAATCGGCAGGATGGACTGACCTGGCTTGATCCCAATTCGTTTTGCGTCTTTTCTGTCATCTGCACCAATATCAATTAACATATTGCTTATTTCCATTGGTTTGCTTCGTTTTGCTTCATCTAGCAGATGCGGAGGAATCGATCCAATCACTCCAATAATAGGGCCATTATCCGTCAAAATCTCTACGCGTTGGGCTAATAATACTTGACTCCACCAGCCACCAAGTGTTTGGAAACGGATCATACCATTTTCTGTAATGCCAGTCACCATAAAGCCTACTTCATCCATATGACCAGCAACCATGATGGTTGGGCCGCTGCCTTTTCTTACTCCAAATATACTTCCCAACTTGTCCTGTACAATTTCATCTGAATACATCGATAATTGTTCTCTCATGAAATCTCTAACTAAATGTTCATTTCCAGATGCTCCTGGCAACTCTGTTAACGTTTTAAAAAGTCTTAATGTTTGTTCATTCATATTTAGGCCCCTTTTATTCTTTTTTCTGTAAATTTAATTTTACATAAATTTCTCTTTCCTTACCAGTTTTTCACTCGATAATATTATGTTCTGAATAAGGATTAAGATATACTAAAGGCAGAAAGTAAGAAATAAGGGGTGTTATGGAATGAATTTAAAAATTTTTATTATTGGAGCAGTGGTTGGATTAATAGGCGGATATGCTCTAAAAAATATCAAATCGCAAAAAGTTGATCCCGAAAAAATATTAGATCAGATAAAAAGGCATTTTAAAAAACAAGGCCCAATTCAAGGCTCATGGATTCATACTGAAATGGAGCCATATGAAAAAGGGACGATCCATTATCACGTTTATAAAGGGGGCATTTCACGGCGAATGAACGGGGAAAATGAACAATATGAATTTATTGCAGATGCTTCAACCGGAACAATTCTAGATGTTCGATTATTAAAGTTATAAATAGCCGTACCCTTTTGGATACGGCTATTTCTTATATCACTCTTCTCTTTTTATACTTTCACTAATTTGCCCATCTGCTCTCCATTTTACCGCACGATAGTAGGCATCATGATAGAAAGTAAACCAAGCATTTTTTTCGACCCCATATGGAAACCATTTTTGTTTAGCAGTGATCGAATTCATTGGATAATCATCATAAGCAAGCACCCAAAGAACGTTTGTATGGGCATGGGTCGGCATTATATCACCCATATGGATCGCCATTTCTCCGCTATCCTCTATTACCACAATGGAGTGTCCGTCACTATGTCCTCCAGTGTGGACAAGTTTTAGCGGTCCAAAGCTCCAGGATTCTTCAAATGTTTCCACTTGGTCTTCAATTGGTTCCCAATTTTCTTTCCAGTAAGTATTTATAGAACGAATATTAGGTGCCCTCATTTCATCCCATTCTATTTTAGATGTGATGATTTTTGCATTCGGAAAAACAGAAAAATATTCGTTATTATCAAACTTTGTTAGCCCTGATGCATGATCAAAATGCAAATGCGTCAATAAAATATAATCAATGTCTACAGTTGTTAAACCTAACTCTGCTAACGATTCCTCTATTTCAGTTTCCTCTGTTACACCATAGTTTCGCTTTTGTTTATCCGTCAATTTTCCCTTTCCTAATCCTGATTCAATTAAAATATTTTTTCCATCCCATTGAATAAAGATCGGATCATTAGGGAGTTTAATTTGATTTTTCTCATTACAAGGATATTTTTTCTCCCAAAGCGGCTTTGGAACAACCCCAAACATGGCTCCCCCATCAAGACTTGTTACCCCACCTGATAACCATGTCAGTACAACATTTCCTACTTTTAACGCATCCATCCCATTCTCCTCCTTTTCCCCTTTGTTATATTTTAACATGAAAAAAGATCAGTCCACAAAAGACTGATCTAAAAATTACTGATATTGCACTTCACAACGGTAAATTCTGTTACCCCTGCTCGAGAATTTTTCTTCGTATTCTGTCATGATATTTCCTTCAAATTCACTGTTATGAAGGTCTAGACTAATATATTTCAATAATAGTCCATAACTTGAAAAACTTGTTAAGGAATATTCAAATAATCCTTGATTATCTGTTTTAAAATGGATTTCCCCTTTATCTTTCAAAATATTTTGGTAAATTTGCAAGTAACTCTTATAGGTTAACCGGCGTTTTTCATGTCGGGTCTTAGGCCATGGATCAGAAAAATTTAAATACACTTGATCCACATCATTTTTAGCAAAAAGTTTCTCTAAATCATCGGCATTCACATTTAACAGCTTTACATTCGGGATATCTGCCTCAATCACATTGTCTAATGCATCTACAATGACACTTTTATATACTTCAATTCCAATGTAATTAATATGTGGATTAGCTTTTGCCATTTCCGTGATAAACCGGCCTTTTCCACTCCCGATTTCAATATGCAATGGCTGCTGTTTTTCAAAAACTTCTGCCCAGTTTCCTTTATGCATTTCAGGGTTTGCGATCACAAATTGAGGATGATCGTTAATTTTCTCTTGTGCCCATGGTTTATGTCTTAATCGCATATCTCTATATACACTCCTATTAAAATCCTATCGAACAAACGATACCATGCAAAGGGATCCCTTGCAATACCATTTTGGTAATTGGTTTATTATGGATTATCGTGAATAAACACAAAAAGGAATTCACAACCTAAAGTGAATTCCTTCTTACTACAGTTGAAAGGACGTGCTTTCATGCCATTAAGTCATCAAGATCAAGTAAACATTCTAAAAGATATATTGAGCAATCACCAGTCCGATTGCTGTGGATCGGTTTCAGAATGTGAACAATTAGAACGCATTATCAAATCTTTAATGGTCAACACACAGATTGATCAAAATGTGAAAAATATTTTACAAGAGGTTTATATATATGGCCAAAATGGTGCCGAAACACAAGACCTAGATCAGCATATTTTAGCGAACCAGGAAAAACTTTCACATTGGGTAAATCAAATTGATCAATTTTCATGAAGCTATAAAATGATGTTTAAATAGTTGACCCACTTTGTCATTTCCTGAATGCGATTCTTATTTTTATACCATTGAATAGATGATAGTGTTTGAAGGGTAACATACCATTTCATTCTTAGTTTTAAATGATCCGTTAGTTTTTTTCCGTACATGGAAAGCCACTCTTCCCAATCTTCTTCTGGAATATACCAGTAAAGCAGCTGTCCTAAGTCCACTGCTGGATCGGCAATCATAGCTCCATCCCAATCAATAAGGTACAACTGGTTGTCTTCTGCGAGCAGCCAGTTGTTATGATTCACATCACCATGGCAAACTACTTTTTCCTCTACAGAGACATGAGAACTTTTTTCTATTAAAAAGCTCATCGCTTTTTGAACATCCGGTAATGAATGCACATCAGCATCCAATCCATCTTTCAAAATTTGCAAAAGAGTTTCTGGCATTGATGTTGATTTTTCTAGACGCCTTAACATCCCAAGTAAAGGCTTGGAGCAATGAATTTTTTTTAGAAGTCTAGCAACCCGCTCATGATTCATTTCATTCGGTTTAAGCTCTCTTCCCGGAAGCCATTGCTGAGCGGTAATTACATCGCCATTTTCCATCCTCTTTGTCCAAACAAGCTTTGGGACGATTCCTTCTGCAGACAAAACGGCTAGAAACGGAGAGGAATTTCGCTTTAGAAAAAGCCTTTGATCATCATGCCTAGCATAAAAGGCTTCTCCAGTTGCGCCTCCAGCAGGAGCAATTTCCCACTCAGCACCTAATAAATGTTCCAAAATTGTTCACCTTCAATTTATCCCAATCTAATGGTGGTACACCCATCTTTATTAAAAAGCATACTGTTTAATGCTAATCTTTTTTACAAATAAAAAAATAGCTATTGATACCATCACACAATAGCCATCTTCAT
>DATFAH010000282.1:0-2309 GCA_035254805.1 Caryophanales bacterium
AATGACCATACATCTACTTTAAATGAACAGGAACTAACGAGAATACTCATAAAAAAATATGAATGGTTAATTAATAAAGCCATGAATGATACAGAATTAACTAATGTAAGAGTTCTTCCTCAATTACACACCTATATTTGGGGTAATAAAAGAGGGGTATAAAGGAATTTTTAAAATTGAAAGGAAAATTACAACATGAGAATCATTTTATATCTAATATCGATCGTAACAGCAAATGTCATAACAGCAAGATTCGCACCACTACATTTTGGGATTTTTATTGTACCGATGGGAACGTTGCTTGTCGGGGCAACCTTCATTTTGCGGGATATCGTCCAAAATAAATATGGAAAAGCAAAAACGTATGTCTTTATCGGAACAGCATTGTTATTATCTGCACTTGTTTCCTATTATCTAGGTGATACCTTACTTATTACGTTTGCTTCAGCAATATCTTTTGCAGTTTCCGAAACAACTGACACGGAAATTTACAGCCGTTTAAAATTACCAATGAGCTGGAGAGTATTTTACAGTGGGATCGTGGGAGGATTCCTAGATTCGGTAATCTTTGTTATTATCGGTCTAAGCCCATTTGGAGCTAACTTCTTACCATGGGTAGCTGTTCCAGCAGCAATTGTTGGACAAGTAATTGTAAAGACGATTATTCAAGGATTTGGTGCGATAATTCTCCACCAAGTCCATGACCGCCAAAATCACAATATGGCTTCTGGTCTATAAAAGTAAAAAACAGCACCTTCTGAGGTGTTGTTTTTATTTGTCTAAAATTATGGCAATTTAATGAAATCATATTATACCCCTACCCGTAATTATATTTTGTGATATAATGCACTAGTGATTAAAATGTATTTATAGGGGGAAGTAAACATTGTCGACTAAAATCATCATTATTGGCGGTGTTGCCGCATATCTTGGAGATGCAGAAGGCTCTGGATTAAACTTGTTTATCTAGACATTTCTCGAAATATATGTTTAAAATGGAAGAAAAGAGGTGATCACTCTGATTTACGATGATAAATCTAAAAATCGTTTAAAACGGATTGAAGGCCAAATAAAAGGAATCTTGAGAATGATTGAAGAGGAAAAGGACTGTAAAGAGGTCGTTACCCAGCTATCTGCTGTCCGATCTGCAGTTGACCGTGCGATTGCTGTAATCGTAAGTGAGAACCTTGAACATTGTATCCGTGAATCACTTGAAGCAGGTGATGGAAATTCTTCTAAAATTGTAGAAGATGCTGTCAATATGCTGGTAAAAAGTAGATAAACAAAAGAGTCTATCCATCGGGGTAGGCTTTTTTTTGAAAAAAACTTTAGATGTTTCTTTGAAACAAAGCTGCTACATACATTCCATCTCACATCTCAAATGTTTTTTAATAAGAGATGTCTTGTCCTAAATTGAATAACCAGAGAAAGTAAATTAAGCGGAGATTTTTCGGTTAAATGTCGAATTAAGCTTTTTTTGGAAAAAACAAGCGGAATTTGACCGTTTATTTTTACGATTGGTTGCTTAATTTGATTCCCCAACCGTTAAGAGTGGACCCTGATTATCATGATGCGAGAATTTGCATTTTTTTTAAAAGCATCGTGGCGTTAATTTAATACACGTCAGATTCACTTTTTAAATAAAACAGTGAACGATTCAATCTTTTGGGCATATGCTGAATGAAAAAGGCGGGATTTCATGATCCATATTGTTAAACCGGGTGAAACACTTACAATCATTTCAGCAAATTACCGTGTAAGTATTCATCGATTGTATCTGGCAAATCCCGGATTAGGTCACTTGTTTCCGGGGCAAAGAATAACGATCCCTGGATTACCAAACCCAGATAGAATTCTATATTTGATTCGAATACTGCTTGGTGAACGAAAACTCATTTTATATAAAAATGGAAAATTAATAAAGCAATTTCCGATCGGAATCGGTAAAATCCTAACCAAAACACCACAAGGTGAATATGTCATTGTAAATCGCGAACCAAATCCAGGGGGGCCATTTGGAGTAATGTGGTTATCATTATCAAGGGCGGGTTATGGGATTCATGGAACAAATAATCCAGCATCAATTGGCAAAGCAGTTTCTCACGGATGTGTTCGAATGCATAATCATGATGTCCTTCAGCTGGCAAGACTTGTACCAAATGGAACGAAAGTGATAATTGAGTTATAATTTTTTTCTGTCCTCCTTTATAAAGGGAGGAATTTCTTTTTGAAAAAAACTTAATAAATTGGATAAAGTGAAATTTCAATCAGTTTTTTTCCACTGATCGTTGCTTGATTTGGCTAAGTTT
>DATFAH010000283.1:0-5604 GCA_035254805.1 Caryophanales bacterium
AGAGAGATAGGTCTCGTATTTCTAGTGGACATTTACAATGAACATCATCCCCAACGGGGATAATCATGGAGGAGCCGTATGCGATGACCCGCACGTACGGATCTGCGAGAGGCGCATGAAACTTCATGCGCCTACTCTATTATTGAACAAATGAAGCAGAAGAATATGTGAGTTTCTCATTCTATAACTGGCCCTATTTTTTTAGTTGCAAATTCACATTGTGCGATTGGAAACGGAATCATTTAACAATGGAGGTGCTTTTTTGAATGAAACCTTGTTTTTTTTAATACTCCCCGTCAAATGGGGTAAATGGAATTTGTAATCTGTTTTCCACTGCACGGAGCCGCTGATTTACGCGGCGGAGTCGACGTTGGAGTTGTTGGATTTATCTTGCTTGCCGGTTATTTTCCCGTTCAAGTTGATTCGGTCTGCGCTCAATTTGAGGTGGTTGTCGATTTGGATTGTATTGATCCATTGGTACATACGAATTGTAGTCAAATTGTGTTTGAGGAAGCTGATAATTATCATACGGATACATTTTTAGTTTTTCTTCTTTTGGGTTAATATCCGTATAGATTATGATGGTCATTTATCGCAAAAAACGGCGAATGCCCATATGCTTCTTATGAGCTAACATTTTAATGTAAAAACCACTTTGAAACTGAGCGATTTTATTCAGTTGCTCTTGCGATTGTCGGAACTAATTCTAACTCAACATTTCCTTGAACGGCACGGCTTATCATGCAGGACGTTTCAGCCTTTTCGGCAAGCTTTTTTGCCAATAAAAGATCTTGGTCTGTAGCATCGTTCTTCAATAAGATATTTGGACGATGAATAATCTTTTTATATGTAAAGACGCCTTTTGTTACATCGACGATTGCTTCTGATTCCATCGTTAATTCTTCTTTTTCTAAATGACTGCGTTCCATCCTGGCGGCTAAAGTGATAATATAACACGTTGCTGCCGCACCCAGAAGCATTTCATCGGGATTTGTGCCAACACCTGGACCATCCATTTCAAGAGGAATGGATACCTTTGTCATTAAATTCCCGGATGTAATTTCTCCGACATCATTACGAAGCCCAGGCCAATTTGCTTTTAAATGAAAATGGTGTTCTGCCATTCTGTTTCCTCCTTGTGGTATCTATTCTTAGTGTAAAGATTTTTGAATGAAGATACTAGTGAAATGACTAGGGTGAATCATTTCTTAAAATAAAAAACAGCCCGGTTTAGAGCTGTTTCATTATTTTATTGAATTATGATATTTTTACCTTTTTTTGTGTAACCATCCATTTACCGCGACTTGGACTACTGACTAAGTCATTGTAGGCTAAAACATTTAAATCTCGTTGTATGGTGCGAGGAGTGATACCAAATTCCTCTACAAGTTCCTGTGTAGTCACAGTGCCATTATTTCGAATAAACATGTAGATGCATTTAATACGGTTTAACATCCGGTTAGTTGAAGGTTTCAAAGAACCACTCCCTATCCTCAATAATAAACCTATGGCAATTTCCTGCTACCGACAGTTTTCATTGAAGAAAAATCCTCAAATATGTAGTTTTCTTTTCCACAGACATCCCCTTTACAAGGAAAGTTGCGATGCATTTAAGTTGTATTATTCTATTATTGTAACCATAATTTCAGAAGATTTCCACCGTTAAGGTAAATTTTACAAAATTGTAATCTAACCACGTTTAATTTTCAATGCGATATGTAAAAATTTTTTTAGAAATTGGTAAGATCTTAATTTTTGTGATATTGTCAAAAAATAAGGATAGGTAAATTTTCCAATTAGGAGGAATATCAATTGACAAATATTAATTGGATGAATGAAGTAGAAAAAAGGAAAGATGCTCTTATTAAGGATGCTCAAGAACTGTTACATATAAAAAGTCTTTTAGATGAAGAGAATGCCACCTCTGACGCTCCGTTAGGTAAAGAGGTAAAAGAGGCGCTTGATTTTATGCTTCAATTAGGGGAAAAAGATGGCTTCACTCCTAAAAATGTCGGTAATTTAGCAGGGCATCTTGAATTTGGCCAAGGAAAGGAATTACTTGGTATTCTTTGTCATGTCGATGTTGTGCCAGAAGGTGATGGGTGGACAAGTGATCCATTTTCCGCAGAAATTCGCGATGGAAAAATTTATGCGCGTGGGGCATTAGATGATAAAGGACCAACAATGGCTGCTTATTATGCAATGAAAATTGTAAAAGAGCTTGGCCTTCCATTAAAAAAACGGGTTCGCATGATTATTGGAACAGATGAAGAAAGCAATTGGCGCTGTGTGGATCATTATTTTGAACATGAAGAAATGCCAACATTAGGGTTTGCCCCAGATGCTGACTTTCCAATTATAAACGCTGAAAAGGGAATTTCTGATTTTGATATGGTTCAAGGGAAAATTAGTCACGAAGAAAATCATTCAAATATGGAAGTGATCCAGTTTAGTTCTGGAAAAAGATATAATATGGTGCCTGATTTTGCCACGGCCACGATCCGTATGAAAGAAAATCAATCCGAGATCATTACTCAATTTACTGAGTTGATGAATCATTACAGTCTGGAATATCAATATCATGAACATAATGGAGAGTTGGTTTTAGAAGTAAAGGGTGTTTCAGCCCATGGGATGGAACCGAATGCTGGAAAAAATGCAGGACTTTACTTGGCTGAATTTTTGAAACAACTTGATCTTGATGCAGCCTCAAAACACTATTTCCAGTTTGTTTCTCGCTATTTCTTCAATGATTCCAGAGGGAAGAACCTTGGAGTAGCCTATTCAGATGATATTACCGGGGATCTAACTATTAATGTCGGAAAGCTTTCTTATTCCAATAAAGCAGGTGGAAGGCTTGGATTAAACTTAAGATATCCGGTAACAAATAAAATGGAAGACACAAAGGAAAAATTAGAAGATCTTCTAAAAACCGAAAACTGTACAATTGAAAACTTTTCAGATTCTAAACCCCATCATGTTGATGAAAATGAATTTCTTATTCAAATATTGAAAAAAGTATATGAAGAACAAACAGGGGAAAAGGCTCAATTGCTTTCAATTGGCGGTGGAACATACGCACGTTCATTGAAATCCGGTGTTGCTTTTGGACCACTATTTCCTAAAAGACCAGATATTGCCCATCAAAAAGATGAGTACATGTTTATTGAAGATTTATTGAAATCAACCGCGATTTATGCCCAAGCGATTTATGAATTAGCTAGAGAAGAATAATAAAATAGTAGAAAAACGTGCAGCGGCTTTTAATAGCGGCACGTTTTTTTCGATTACAAATGAATGAAAATAGTCTAAAATTAAGGAAAGGAAAATGAAAGATGAAACAACAACCACATTTTTTCTTTGCGGTAAGCATTCCAGAAGAGACAAAAATAATGATGAAAAAGCATTTTGAACAACTAAAAGAGAAAATGCCCTTTAGTCGATGGGTTCACCATGAAGATTTGCATATAACCCTCGCTTTTCTAGGGGATGCTCCAACTGAAAAATTACATCATGCCGAGAAGAATGTCATAACTGAGATAAGTGGTTTTAAGCCTTTCAAATTGCAGATCCAACAATTAGGTTTTTTTGGCAAAACAGATTCACCACGGATTTTTTGGGCAGATACGATTGGAAGTACAGAATTAAATGGCTTAAGAAATAAAGTCTTTATGGCATGTGAGGATGCTGGATTTCAACTTGAAAAAAGGCGATTTTGCCCACATATGACACTTGCGAGAAAATGGCAGGGTGAGCGACCTTTCCAAACGGAGTCACTTGAAATATGGAAAGAGCTGCAACCGGAACCGATTGTATTTGATGTCACAGAGGTTGTTTTATATCAAACACACTTGTATCAAACACCTAAATACGAAGCGATTTCTCGAATTCCTTTACGATAATAATTCATGATAAAGGCAGGACAATTTTACATGGGACAGTTAATTAAACTGCAGGATTGTGTTTCACGTTATGAACAAGATGTTTATACTTATCCATCTAGGTTTGTTCGCTTAAAAAAACAACAATGGGAAAGAACAAAAGCAAACTGGGAGAATGAGGGGATGGATACCTCTAATCTCACGTTATCCATCTCCAAGGAATGGGTGGAAGAAGAAAAAGAAAAGCCGCTTTTGTTTCGAAAACTAAAAGGCATTTTTCAAAAGAATCAAGACGCGGAGCAGTCATTGGAGCAGCAGGATAATTTCATAAAAAGTATCGAAGAGCCGCTGCAATTTTCCCCGACATTTGACTACAAACCACAATCCGTTGATGATTTAAAAAGGCAGTTCCTTGATCAGCTTTATCGTTTTCAATTGAAATGGGCAAGTTCAACCTTAACAGAAAAATCTGATTTTCATTCAAAATTTTTTTACGAAGAGAATTTAAAATTTTTTCTGCAACGATTTCCGGATACTTTTTTAGTCCTTTATCAACCGGTTTTTCTGTTGAAAAAAGCACCAGTGGAGGCAGAGGTAATCATGTTTACACCAACTGATGTGTGGTGCATTACTTTTTTAGAAGAGGAAAACTCAGCTGTTTTCGTTGGTTCAACGGAAAGGTTCTGGTTAAAACGAGGTCAAAAGGAAGAAAAGAAAGTATTAAATCCTCTTCTTTCATTAAATCGGACCGAAAGAATTATTCGTAATATTTTTAAACTGCATGAGATCGAGTTACCTATACATAAGTTAATTATTAGCAGAAATGGCTATATCGATTATCCGAATGCTCCATTTGACATAAAGTTTGCCGAAGGAAGAAATTTTGAACAATGGTTTCAGTCGATGCGTTCGCTTAAATCTCCTTTGAAACATACTCAGCTTAAAGGGGCAGAATGCTTATTGCAATACTGCAAGACAACAAGTATAAGAAGATTGGAGTGGGAAACTCCAGAGGAAAGGTAGTGAACCATTATAAATGCGAAAAATTTCTTTTATCATTAATCCTAAAGCAAAAAACGGCTACTGTATGGAAATCTGGAAGTTAATTGAAAGAAGATTAGTTGAATCTGGATTCCATTATATGGCGTTTTTTACGGAGTATCCTGGACATGCCCAGAAAATTTCCGCTCAAATTTCCGCAATGACTCATGAAGAGGAAGTTATTATTGCCGTAGGGGGAGATGGGACACTTCATGAAGTCATGAATGGAGTCATGAACAATAAAAATATGATTCTTGGTTTTATTCCGGGTGGATCAGGAAATGATTTTTCAAGAGGATTTCAAATCCCAACAGATCCGATCGAAGCATTACAAGCCATGAAAAAACTCATGAATGAGGATGCTCCTGTTATTGATACAGGAAAGATTCATCTTGATAATGAGCGTGAGAATTATTTTATTAATAATATGGGGGCAGGATTTGATGCCCTTATTTCTTATGAAGTGAATCAATCACCTATGAAAAGTCTATTAAATAAACTCAGGCTCGGAAGACTCGTGTATGTATATGTTCTATTGAAAAAACTTTTTACCTATCAATGTTCTACAATTTCATTAATGATTGACGGAAAAAAGCATATATTTGAACATACATGGTTTGTGACCGTCTCCAATCAGCCATACTACGGCGGTGGCATGAAGATTGCGCCAAAAGCGATTCCG
>DATFAH010000284.1:0-2268 GCA_035254805.1 Caryophanales bacterium
TTAAAATTTCCCCAGTTATTAAAAATTGGATTACTACTGAAAAAACGATGGCCAAAACGATAGAGGCCCAAAATCCTTTAGCCTTTTTTAAAATATTCATCGCTTAGCCCCCCTTAAACTTTTTCCCTGACGTTTTTGCCAAACAGACCTGATGGACGGAAGATTAAGATAAGAATTAACACTACGAAAGCTACGCCATCACGCCATAATGAATAGCCAAGTGCACTAACAAGCGCTTCAATAACACCAAGTACCAAACCGCCTGCCATCGCTCCTGGAATAATTCCAATTCCACCAAGTACAGCTGCAACGAACGCTTTAAGCCCTGGAATAATTCCCATTAATGGCTCAATCTTTGTATAGTACAATCCGAATATAACTCCTGCTGCTCCAGCCAATGCCGAACCTATAGCAAATGTTGCAGAAATGGTGTTATTAACATTAATCCCCATTAATCTTGCGGCATCCATATCATGTGAAACGGCCCGCATTGCTTTTCCGATTTTCGTCTTATGAACGATAAATTGAAGAATGACCATCAATAAAACAGATACTCCTAAAATGATCAGCGACTGGCTGCTAATTTCGGCTCCAAAAATATTAATAACTTTCGTTGGGATAATGTCGCCTGGATATGCTTCAGGCTGCGCACCCCTTATATAAATCATTCCATATTCAATCAGTAATGACACACCAATTGCGGTAATAAGTGCCGCAATCCTCGTTGCATTCCTTAAAGGTTTATAGGCAATACGTTCAATTAAAACTCCAAAAACAGCACATGCTACCATCGAAATAATTAAAGATAAGAAAAATCCTAAATGGAAAAAAGTAATTGAATAAAATCCTATAAATGCGCCAACCATGAAGACATCTCCATGGGCAAAGTTTATCAATTTAACAATTCCGTACACCATTGTATATCCAAGAGCAATCAGTGCGTATATACTGCCAAGTGAAATTCCGTTGATCAGCTGCTGTATAAATTCCATGTCACACTCTCCTTCAAAAGGACCTAATAAAACGGAATAGGGAGATATTCATTCTCCCTATTCATTTCATACATTATTTTTTATTATGGATTTACTTTTGTTTTAAATGTTTGCTCTCCATCCTTGTATTCGAGGATAACCGCTGACTTAATTGGGTCATGGTTTTTGTCTAGTTTCAATGTACCAGAGACAAGTGATAAACCATCTGTTTCAGCAAGTGCCTTTTGAATTTGTTTAGCATCCGTACTTCCTGCACGCTTAATCGCATCAGCTAAGAAATATGCAGAATCATATCCAAGAGCATTAAAGGCGTCAGGTGATTTCCCATCATATTTATCTTTAAATGCTTTTACAAAGTCTTGAACCTTTTGGTCAGAGTCACTAGATGAATAGTGGTTTGTGATGAATGTATTATTTAAGGCATCTTTACCACCAAGTTCAATTAGCTTAGGAGAATCCCAGCCATCCCCACCAATGAATGGTACAGTTAAACCAAGCTCACGTGCCTGCTTCACAATTAGACCAACCTCTTCATAATAGCCTGGTAAGAAGACGAGGTCAGGCTTTGAAGATTTAATACGAGTTAACGTAGCATGGAAGTCAGTATCCTTTGCCACATATGCTTCTTCTGAAACAACTTTTCCACCATTTTTTGTAAAAGCAGCCTTGAATGATGCTGCTAGCCCTTTTGCATAGTCACTTGAGCTGTCAATTAAGACAGCAGCATTTTTCACATTCAATTCTTTCGATGCAAAGTTCGCAGCAACTGTTCCTTGGAATGGATCAATGAAACAAGTACGGAAAACGAAATCGTTTAATTTTCCATCCTTCACGGTAACAGTTGGATTTGTTCCAGTTGGTGTGATTAACGGAACCTTATTTTCATTCGCAATTTGAACCTGTGCCAGAGTATTTGTACTTGTTGCAGAACCAATGATCGCTGCAACTTTATCTTGGTTGATTAGCTTGATTGCACCGTTTGTTGCTTCGGCTGCATCTGACTTATTATCGACAGGAACAAGCTTAAGTTTTTTGCCATCAATGCCATCTTTATTAATTTCATCAATTGCAAGTTCAATGCCTTCTTTAATGGACTGTCCATAGGAAGCTACTCCACCAGATAATTCTAGGTTGGCACCAATTTTAATTACTTTACTACCTTCCCCACCGCTAGTACTTGCCTTTTCTGAATTACATCCAGCCATCACACCTGCTGTGACTAGAAGTGATACAAATATACTTGCTAATTTTACCTTTTTCATGCTTTACCCCCTTG
>DATFAH010000285.1:0-7684 GCA_035254805.1 Caryophanales bacterium
ATTGCCATAAATGTTATCAGCCAATAGGTAATTGCTGTTGCAATTCCGGCTCCAATTCCGCCAAGTTCAGGGAATCCCATCTTGCCAAATATAAATAAATAGTTAAAAAGGATGTTTATCGGCAACGAAGTTAGGACGATGACCATGGAAACACGGGCTTTTCCAAGTGCATCAATAAAAGAACGGAGTACATTATTTGCAAACAATGGAATCATTCCAAAACTTAACGCAACAAGATAATCATGGGCAATTTGCCTAACTTTTGCTTCCAATTCCATTTGGTTTAAAATAGGATCGAGTATGATGGAACCAATAATAATAACTATGATGGCAATCAAAATAGAAAGATAAAGGCCTTGAAAAACCGATGGAGCGACCAATTCTTTCTGCTTTCTCCCTACTAACTGAGCAACAATAGGTGTAATAGCTAAAAGGATTCCATTTAAACCAGTAAAAACAGGAATCCAAATGGACGAGCCAATTGCGACTCCAGCTAGATCTGCGGGGCTATGGTGTCCAGACATGATCGTGTCAAAAAAATTCATTGAAAATAAGCCAATTTGGGAAATCAAAATAGGTATTAGGATGGTAATAAGCTGGTGAAACTTTTCTTTTTTTGTTATCGTTTGGATCATTTTAAACTCTCCGATTTCGTTTAGTAGCGAAAATCATTATATCACACAGCTTAAACATTATGTCAGCAGAAATTAGTCGAACAGGAATTAATGAGAGTGGAGATGAAGTGATGCAAAAAAATAAAGGGCTAGATCGAATTAGCCGATTTAGCCCTATCGTTTAAGCTTCTAATAATTCCGAAGATTCCTCTTGAGTAGCACATGTTCTCATGATATGAAGAGTATATTGATCCTTAGGAATTTCGTATAAATCGTATATAACCCCATTTGAATTCAGCTGTTCATAAATTGATTTCCTTGTTTCATTGGCTTTGACAACATAAGGCAGTTTTTCAGCAGCCTTTATGGAACGGATATTCACCTTACGGATCCGCATAAAGATAGTCTCAATCCCCTTTTCATAGAAAAGCTCTTGGAAAAAGGTTTCTTTTGCAAGACTGTTATATCCTTTCCCGTGATAAGGCTTACCTAGCCAAGTTCCTAAAAAGCCAGTATTGTTATCCAAATCATATAAGTTAATCGTACCTATTGGGGCACCCCATTCATCAAGAATCGTTCGTGAAATTAATTCACCTCGGTCCTCTGCTTCCAATGTTTGCTTCGTAACAAATAAAAATTCATCATAAGAGCTTGCTTTTTGACGCACAAAAGGGAAGACATCTGGATGCGTCATTAATTCGAATAAAGCATGGCTTTCATGAAGATCACGTTTCTTCAACATGAAAATCCCTCCAATTAGGGCAATCCGATCCCATGTCAAAAGATCTTCCCACCCTCGAAATTTTTTAGCTAATTGGAATTTTTACAAATTCTAATATCGCTTATAATGCAGTTAAAAAATTTCGGGGTGGGAATCGAACCCACTAAAACCAGTTATCTGGTGGCGCACCATTTGCCTTCCCTATTTCATTTTTGTTTTTTTAAAAAAAGGATAAAACCCTCCTATTAACACATTGAAAATGAGTCATTTAGAGTATAATACAAGAAAATGCGGAGAAAATAAATAGTTTTTTTCTTAAATTTATGTTAAATTTTTAGTGTTTTTTCTACAAAATTTTCTTATTATTATAGATCGTCATCATTCCATACACATTAATTCTTTCAATATTTTCATAAAATGTCGTAATGAAGGAAAAATAAACTAAAGCCTGAAACTATTTTATGAGACTTGCGTAAATATAGAGGAAAAGTTTGAATGAAAAGTGATGAACGATTGCTGGCAGCAGCAATCTATGTGATTAGTTTTTTTGCAAATAAATATAGATACGTGTACCCAGTAAATTTTTTCACTGGGTTTTTTGAACGAAATTAGCGTTTAATACGTCATATCAATAGATTCAAAAATTTGAGGGGGTTATGAAATGGCAGAGCTAATAAATTTAAACTGGGCTTTACTTGCACCAATTATTATCATTCAAGTTATTTTGCTGGTTATTTCACTAGTGGACCTATTCCGCGTTGAACGAACGAACGGTCCAAAATGGATGTGGGCGTTTATAATTTTATTCGTTAATATTATTGGGCCCATTCTTTATTTTATCATTGGAAGGAGAAATCATTAATGTCCCTTATTCAAATCAAGGAATTAACAAAAAGTTTTAAAGGGACAGAAGTGATTCAAGGTTTAAGCTTCGGTTTAGATAAAGGGAAATGTACAGCATTAATTGGCCCGAATGGAGCAGGGAAAACGACGACACTTCGAATGCTTTCCGGTTTAATGAAACCTACAGGAGGTTCTATTATATTCACAGATAATAAAACAGAGGATATTCGATCATTAATTGGATACTTGCCGCAATTTCCAGTTTATTATGAATGGATGAGTGGATTTGAGTTTTTGGCATATGTCGGTAAACTTACTGGCTTAAATAAAAAAGCGGCAAATGAACGATCACTAGAACTTCTCCATGTTGTTGGAATCGCCGATGCCAAAAATCAACGAATTGGTAAATATTCAGGTGGAATGAAACAAAGGCTGGGAATCGCGCAGGCTCTTATTCACCGTCCGCAATTACTTATGCTTGACGAGCCAGTTTCTGCCTTGGATCCATTTGGAAGGCGAGAAGTGATGGAGCTCTTGAAAACATTAAAAAAGGAAACGACCATTTTATTTTCAACTCACATTTTAAATGATGCGGAAGAAATTTGTGATAAGATTCTTTTTCTCCACAATGGTAAAATCGTTGAATCCGGAACGATGGATGAACTGCGAATGCGATATCAGCAATCAAAAATTGATTTCATTTTTCAATTAAATGCAGATGAGTTTACAAGATTAATATCAAAATATGACTGGATAGAATCTATAAAAATAGAAGGCAATCGAATAAGTGTAACAGTTCGAGAATTGGAAAAGGCGAGACAGGAGTTTTTGAAACTGATCCCTGATAATAATTTGCCCTTAAGCAAATTCGAGATCAGCAGTCTAACTCTTGAAGATGTTTTTATGAAAGTGGTGAGTAAATGAATCAGTGGTTAACTCTGTTTCAAAAAGAACTTGTCGAAATGTGGAGAAATTTCAAATGGATTTGGGTACCCATTACCTTTATTTTATTAGGAGTAAAAGAACCGCTTTCAAATTATTATTTACCGCAAATTATTGATTCCCTAGGGGGGCTTCCCGAAGGTGCTGTTATTAAATTACCTACTCCAACCGCAGCAGAGGTATTAGTGCAAGGGCTCAGCCAATATACTTCAATTGGTGTTTTAATCATTATTCTAACTACAATGGGGATACTTTCTGGGGAACGGAAGAGTGGGGTAGCAGCTATGATTCTGGTAAAACCTGTTACATATCACTCCTTTGTTTCAGCAAAATGGGCAGGTGGTCTTGTCATCCTCTGGCTGTCCTTTTTTGTTGGTTACCTGGCTACATGGTATTATACGGGAATTTTGTTTGATTGGATTTCTATGGCAGATTTTTTAAAATCTTTCATTTATTACGGTCTATGGCTTACTTTTGTTTTAACGATGACAGTATTTTTTAGTGCTTCCTTTTTAATTCCAGGAGTGGCAGGGTTTATTTCGATCACTGCTGTGATCATATTGAGCTTAGGGAGTAGCACGTTTTCCAAATGGCTGTCATGGAGCCCAGCTCAATTGCCAGATTATGCAAATACATTCTTAATGTCAGGGAGTTTATCTAGCTATCTTTTTCCATCCATCTTAATAAATTTGATATGCATTTTGATGTTGTTATTCTTAAGTATTCTAATATTTAAAAAGAAGGAATTATCTTCCTAGAATATACGAATAGGGGAGCTGATAGATTCAGCTCAATTTCTATTTATCGAAGAAAGAAATCTTCTATCATTTTTTCCAAGGATATTAAATAGATTAATTAAAGAGGAATGGATAAGGAGATTTCAAAATGAGAATACATGAATATTACCAAACAAAAGCAAGATTAAGTTTAAATGGCAGTATTTTAGCGTTACTTCCAGCAATCTTCATTGTAATAGCCAATCTTGTATATTTTAGGAATAGAGAATTAATGGCACTCATCATCCCTTTTTTATTATATAGTTTAGGATATTTTCAAATCTCCCTTTTTCGAATGGAGCAGTCCATAAATATAGCAAAAAATTTGACTAAATCAAAAACTTTGACCGAATCTGTCTTGGATGCCAGTCAATTACTTGTTTTGTACTTAAATATTACCTCTCCTCATTTGTTTCTTTATTTTCCAGATGGCCATATTGCAGGGGAATTGAAACAATATAAATGTAATAAACTGAATCTTTTTGGTCGGGCTAAGACTTATTCACTTTCAAATGCTAATAATCAAATTATTGGATATTTCAAAGTTTGTGGAAGAAAATCGGTTGAAATTGAAGTGTTTAATGAAAAACATGCTCATGTAGGAACATTCGTAAAACAGAGGTTAGGATTAATGAAATATGGAAAAAAGCAACTTTTTGATCATTCCGGAAGATATGTTAGTGCAATTGAAGGTTCGCCATTTTTTATGGATGAACATATTTTGAATAGTGATGAAAAACAAGTTGGCCGACTGAGAAGAGGGTGGATGCCGGTAGAATGGAGTACTGTATTTCCAGAGCCAAATACACCGGTGTTTTCCTTGATTGAGAATCTACCAGAACAAAAAAAATTATTAAGTATGTCGATTTTAATAAATGAATTTTTTATTGAACGATAGAAGTTAATTAAAAAAGGGATAAGTCTCGTATATAAATTTGATAAAGTGGAAAATGCATAAAATGACAAATGACTACTTTTTTGATTTTATTTTTCAATATTTATTGATAAAATAGGTTAAGTTCTATTTTCGGAGGTTTTATTTGTGCAAATTGAATTAATGAAATGCCATGGTTCAGGTAATGATTTTTTTCTAATAGATGAAATTAAAAATAATTATTCTTTTTCAGAATTAGATCGGGTAAAACTTGCTGAAACGGTTTGTAATCGCGATTCTGAACTTGGTGCAGATGGAATCCTTTTTGTAATGGAGAGCACACATGCCGATGGAAGAATGCGTGTTTTTAATGCAGATGGTACAGAGGCGTCCATGTGTGGAAACGGGCTTCGAATCGTTGCTAGATATGTTTGTGAAATGCTCAATCTAAAGGAAGCTGTCATTGAAACGATGAAAGCAAATTTGAAGGTTAGTAAACAAGCTGATTTATTTCCCCATGTTGAAACATATCAAGTGGAAATTTCACCGGTTTCCTTTCAGTTAAAAGATTTACCTTTAAACTTAAACAAACAAACCTTAAATAATGAAAAATTAGAGGATTTATCTGATGTTTTACGATTTACTGCTCTTGCTGTACCTAATCCGCATTTAATTACAATTGTGGAAACAGAACAGCTTCAACTTGATCTTCAAAAACAGCTAAGCGAAAAGGTCAATAATCCAAATAATTTGTTTCCAGATGGTGTAAATGTTAGTTTTGTAAAGCCATTGAAAAAAGGTCATATTTACGTCAGAACATTTGAACGCGGTGTAGGATTTACGAATGCATGTGGAACGGCAATGTCTGCTTCATCTCTAGTAACATGTTTACTTGAATACAATAAAATAGATGAAGTCATTAATGTTTACAACAATGGCGGAAAAGTACAATGTATAGTTCATAATGATAATGGATCTTATTATATTGATCTTATCGGCAATGCCACATATTTATATAAAGCTTCTGCTGAAATCAATTTAATTAGTGGGGCGTTTTCTGTTTCATCGAAAGATGATTTTTCTGAACAGCAAATTTATGAAAATTTACAGCTCGAAGCACAAAGTTTTTTACAAAATGAGTTATAAGGTTAATTCGTCACAAAAAGGCATCCAAAATTGGATGCCTTTTTGTGACGAATAATAACAATTTATAAAATTTTAGTTGGAAAGGGCCCCTTTATTGCTAATTAAGGCACTTTCACTTTTATTCCAGAATCTCATAGTTCCGTTTTCTTGAAGACTCGTATAAAGATTGTAAGCCTCATCTAATAAATGTGGCTGGTGTGCATATCCAGTCGCTTTTTCTGCTCTTTCTAAATAATCAAGCAAGTAATCTTTATAGACAGGATGTGCAGTCTTTTTGATTATTTCACGGGCTCTATCTTTTGGCGCAAGGCCACGTACATCTGCTAGGCCTTGTTCTGTTACCACTACGTCAATATCATGCTCAGTGTGGTCGACATGAGGAACTTTTGGAACAACACCAGTAATACCAAACGGATCATTTTTTGAAGGTCTTACAGATGGTGCATGCATGATCGAAATGAAGGAGTTTCTAATAAAATCACCAGATCCTCCAAGACCATTTAACATCCTAGTTCCGCCAACATTGGTAGAGTTAGCATGTGCATACATATCAAATTCAACAGGTGTGTTCATTCCAATAACTCCGAGTCTTCTAATCACTTCTGGATTATTTGATATTTGTTGTGGTCTCATGAGAACCATCTCTTTATATTTATCAAACTTTTGCCACCATTCTTCAAATCCATCGTTTGATAGTGATAATGATGTACAGTTTATATATTTACATTTGCCGGAATCAAGGAACGGCAAGAATGTATCTTGTAAAACCTCTGTATAAACGGTTAAGTTCTCAAAAGGTGAAGTAACGAGTCCACCTACTACTGCATTGGCAATGGAACCAACTCCAGATTGTAGCGGAAGAAGATTTTTAGGCAATCTACCAGCTTTTACTTCTGTTTGGAAGAAGTCAATGATATTATCTGCAATGGCTTGTGCTACATCATCTGTTCCTCTTAATGCTCTACCGTTATCTGGTAAATTGGATTCAACAATCGCGACAATTTTATTTTTATCTGTTGGAACCCACGGGGTTCCAACTCGTTGTCTTAAATCTGTTACCGGTATAATTTTCCTGTAAGGAGGTAAGTCTGAAACAACGATATCGTGCATTCCTTCAAATGACGGAAGACCTGTATTAATTTCGACGATAATTTTTTCGGCAACATCAATGATTTCAGGTGATGCTCCAACAGATCCTGTTAGAACGATATTTCCATCCTCAGTAATGGCAGATGCTTCAATTACCGCAATATCAAGTTTACCGCCTTCATCCTTAGTATAAAATCCATATTTCAAATCTTGTGGAAACATAGAGAGGTGTTTATCACCAAATCTAATTTTACCTGAATTGATCCCTTTGCCAATATTTTTACCAGTTTGATAGGGCCACCTTCTATCAATCATATCAAGAGTTGCCCATCTATCTTCCGTTTCAGCACCAACTGATGCACCAGCAAAAACATTAAATTTCCATTTTCCTTGAAGATGATTGTCTTCAACATAATCGGCTAAAGCAATAGGTACAACCTTTGGATACCCAACTGGAGTAAACCCTGACCATCCAACATTAACACTTCTGCTTCCAACCCCAGCGTCCCTGAAAAATTTAATTGTCTCCTCTGGGCGCATAATCTTACTAAGTAAACTCTTGTCCCTAATGCGCAATTCTAATTCTGACATTTTCTACCTCACCCCATTATTTTCTTCTGTGTTCACGGACGAGTAAACGTTTACAATTTCCCCCAAAAATAGCAAACGCCTTATTACC
>DATFAH010000286.1:0-3513 GCA_035254805.1 Caryophanales bacterium
ACAAAATTGTAATAAATTTTGGAATAAAAGTGATATAATGGACAAAATAGCTGCGAGGGGTGGAAATATGAAGCATAATCAAATAGAGGAATATGAAATAAGTCCATATACGATGTTTATTAAGCCGTTAGAATATGGGAGTAAACTGTATTCACAAATATACGAAATGGAAGACGAGTTTACTTCACCTTTTAAGCCGATGGATATAATTAAAAAGAGTTGTGAATATTTCTCAAGCAGTTATGAAGGGAGAAAAGACGGTACTAAACAACTAATCGGTATTACTCATAAGGTTCCAATAGCTATTGATCCTAGTAATTTTATTTATTTCTTTCCGACTACATCCCCTAACCGTTCTGAATGTATATGGGTTTCACATGAGCACGTATTAAAATATCATAGGATTGCTTCAAATCAAACTGAGGTCACATTTCAGAATAAACAATCCTATATCTTTCCAATTTCGTATAGCTCATTTGAGAACCAACTATTAAGAACTGCTTTACTAAGAACAAAGCTAATGCAAAGAATTGGACAAACTGAGAGAAAATCCATTTTCCTAATAAATAGACCAAAAGCAATGGAAGCATCAGAAAATATGCTTGATTATGGACAAAGCCCATCTTTTAAGCGATAAATTATTCTTGCCGGGACAGATGTTTTTTTAAAAGATAAAATTCCATTAATTCTTGAACTTTATTTCGGATTCGCGGATTAAAGTAATTATGGTATTCCTCATATCCTTTATACAGAAACATATACATCGTAAAAGCATCGTCCCGTTTTGTTTGAATTACTTGAAGTTTATTTTTTTTCATGTATTGCTTCGCATCTGCTAATTCCCTCTGAATCGCCTTCATCGTTTCTTCAATTAGATCCATATAAGGTTTCCTTAATTTAAATGGACTCTTTTCAACTACAGAAAAATCACGATTCAAAATAATTAACATCATTGGCAAGTAAATCATCTTTTCCATGACATTCCGATCTTCTTCTGGAATTCTCGTCATAAGGACCACAGACTCCTTTCATCAAAACACGGAACGAATGTTCGTTAATATCATATAAAAAAGAAACAGAAAACGCAAGATGGAAAGGGATATTATAAAAATAAAAATATTGAAACCGTAACATTAATCAGCGGAATCCAAACGTTTGTGCTCCTTCTATGATAAAATAAGGAAATAAGGAACAAAGAATGGAAACGGAGGCCGAAGAATGTCATTAAGAATGCTAATTGGGCGGTCAGGCAGTGGGAAAACAGCCATTTGTCTGGATGAAATTCAAAATAAGCTTTTGGAGAATCCAGAAGGGGCACCGATTATTTATATTGTTCCAGAGCAAATGACCTTTCTATCAGAGTATCGGCTATCGACGAATTCAGAAATCGGAGGTATGATCCGGGCTCAGGTGTATAGTTTTCCGCGGCTGGCATGGCGAATTTTGCAAGAAACAGGCGGGATGAGCCGAATACATTTAAATAGCATTGGAACAAATATGCTCATTCGAAAAATTATTGAAGACCAAAAGGAAAACTTAAAATTATTCCAACGCACGGTGGATAAAAATGGGTTTATCCAGCAATTAGAGCAAATGGTCATTGAGTTTAAACGGTATTGTGTCCGGCCTGAGGAACTAAGCCAATTGGGAACACCATCAAAGGTCTTGCAGGATAAGCTAAATGACTTAGAAATTATTTACAAATGTTTTGAGGAAATGGTCTTAGATAAATATATTGATTCTGAAGACTATTTTCGCCTTTTGGCTGAAAAAATCGCCTCTTCCCATTATTTAAAAGAGGCAGAAATCTATATTGATGGGTTTTATCAATTTACACCTCAAGAAAATAGGGTAATAAAGGAATTGCTGAAGCATTGTAAACGAGTAACTGTTGCAATGACAACAGATTCATTATATAAAGACTCTGTTCCAGATGAACTGGATTTATTTCGGATGTCTGGAAATTCTAGTCATACCATTCATGAGTTAGCACAAGCAGATGGGATTCAAATTGAAAAGCCTATCATACTCACAGAAACAAAAAAGTGGAATCACCCCTCTTTAAAGTACTTGGAAGAAAATTTTGACACAAGGCCGCTAGTCCCATTTAACGAGCAATCCAATATTCATGTTTGTCAGGCTGTCAATCGCCGGGCTGAAATAGAAGGGATTGCAAGAGAGATTCTTGCCTTAGTGCAGACGAAAGGCTATAGATATCGTGAAATTGCCGTGTTAATTCGAAATGGTCAGGATTATCATGACATTGTTGAGCCTGTTTTCTTTGATCATGAAATTCCTTATTTCATAGATCAGAAGCGGACCATGCTTAATCATCCATTAATAGAATTCATCCGCTCCAGTCTTGAAGTGATTAATGGCTATTGGAGTTATGAGCCCATTTTTCGGGCTGTGAAAACAGAATTGTTATTTCCATTTCAAGAAAACACCACCAAAATGAGAGAAAAAATGGATAACCTAGAAAATTACGTCCTGGCATATGGAATAAAAGGAAACAAATGGACGAAAAAGGATCGCTGGGTATACCGAAAAATAAGAGGGCTTGAGTTTGATTCTACGATTCAAACAGATAGTGAAAAAGAAATTGAGCGAGAGTTAAATGAATTAAGGATGATCATTACTGCTCCAATTTTAAGATTATCAAGACGTTTGAAAAAAGCTGAAACAGGTAGAAAGCTTTGTGAAGCAGTCTATTTATATTTAGAAGAATTGGATATTCCGGCAAAACTTGAAAACTGGAAAATCGAAGCGGAAAAGAACGGAAATCTTGTGAAAATGCGTGAGCATGATCAAGTTTGGAATGCTGTGATCGACCTTATGGACCAATATGTTGAAATTCTCGGTGAAGAATCCATTTCTGTAAAGCAATTTTCGTCTATTATAGAGGCTGGTTTTGATTCGCTAAGTTTTTCACTCATCCCGCCTGCATTGGATCAAGTTTTGATTGCCGATTTGGAAAAATCAAGACTTTCTGAAATAAAGATCGCTTTTGTAATTGGTTTGAATGAAGGTATATTGCCTGCAAAGATTGCAAATGAAGGAATTTTAGCGGATCAAGATCGTGAAATATTATTAACATTGGGAATGAAAGTAGCACCAAGCAGCCGGGTACGTTTGCTGGATGAAAATTTTTTAGCCTATAAGGCATTTACGACACCATCAGAGTTGCTCTATATATGCTATCCATTAGCAAATGAGGAAGGCAAAGCACTTATTCCTTCTACCTATATTAAAAGAATAAGAGATTTGTTTACGGAACGGATCGAACATTTTTATGTAACAGATCCTCAAGAACTTTCGGAAAATGAACAGCTGCATTTTGTATCAAATCCAAACACGACCATATCTTACTTAACATCACAGCTTCAATTAATGAAACGAAATTACCCCATCCATGATTTTTGGTGGGATGTTTATCATTACTATATTAATGATCCTTGGAAACAGAAGGCCGAAAAAGTTCTATCAAGTTTGTTCTATACAAATGAGACTAAA
>DATFAH010000287.1:0-2383 GCA_035254805.1 Caryophanales bacterium
TTATCAAAAGCTGAAGCGGCATATATAGATGGTATTATCATTCTTCCCTTTGCAAAGAGTGTTGAAGAAATGTCCCATATAGAAATACGAACCCCTAAAAAGACAAGCATAGATTACACCAAAAAATTGCCGGATGAGGAAACACGTACTTTCATGAAAAAACTTCAGGAAAGTTTGAATATTAAGCAACAGGAGATGAAAAAAATAGTTAATACCGCTAGTAAATTATTAAAAGATATTAAAGATGATAAAGACTTAATGGAAAGGCAGATTGAAATTCTAGAAGCCACCACCCAGAATGTTATCAATAAAAAACATATTGCTGATTATATAAAGCAGATCCACCAAAATTGTGATAAGTTAATCAAATGTCTTTTCTTGAAAAATCCAGAATTGCTAGGTAAGGATGAGAAGAAAGAAGTGCTACAGAAAATTGGGATGTTGGAAACTTATCTTCAAGATTTAAAGAAGCAATTTGAAAATTAATCGTAGAATTTCCTTAATCCAATTTTGCTTATCAGTCATTTAAGCGAGGTTACCATAAAGGGGATTATAGGAGGCTTTTCATAAATTGGCCGAAATATGAATGCCTATTTTGTTTATGGTATATGTAGGATGAAAGCAAAATGCTTTCATTTTACTTTCAAATAAGTTCGTCCATTAAATTACTAAATTTATCAGAAGCTTCACTCTTCATTGTTTCTGTTACATGAAGGTAGACTTTCATTGTTACTTCGTCATCTTGGTGTCCTAGGCGGTCCATAATCTCTTGTATCCCTACGCCAGCCTCTGCAAGAAGGGACGTGTGGGTATGGCGAAGGGAGTGTGGAGTAAGTTCTTGATTTAAGTTAGTTTCCTTTAAGAGACGGGACATTCTATTTCCAACAAACTTTAATAAAACAGGATAACCCGGATAACGATTGACATTAGCAAATACAAAACCTTGATCATGATAACTACTCCCCAAGTGCTTTATAAGCTTATCTTGAGCTTCCTTATATTTTAAAAGAGTATTGACTACTAACTGACTTACAACAATTTTCCGACGTGACTTTTTTGTTTTAGGTGGCTCAAGTTGAAATTTTCTGGTATTATTTTCTTCATTTTTGTATGTCTTGGTGATATGAATTACTCGCTTTTTAAAGTCAATATTACTCCATTTGAGTGCCACGAGTTCTCCAACTCTCATACCTGTGTAAGCAAGCGTAATGAATATTACCTCATCCATAAAGAGTCCTTTCTCTCTGGCAGTTTTTAAGAATAGAGCGAGTTGCTCCTTCTCGAAAAAGTTAGGTAGTTCTTCCTTATCTGTTTCAACAATTACCTGCTCATCCTTCTTAATATAAGCATTCAATGTTGGGTTAAATCTAAGCATTTTTTTATTTTCAGCCATTTTAAAAATCATCTTTGCTGTAGTATGCACACCTTCAAGCGTACTTCTACCCAAACCGTTGTCTTTTAAGTCATTTAAAGTAGATTGATACATTTCTTCCGAGATATTTTTTAATTTTAAATGCGCAAAGTATGTCAATAACTTTGATGCTGTATTTTCTGATTCGTATAGTACCTGATTTTGGTCTATTTCTTTCGATATAAAA
Organism: Caryophanales bacterium; assembly: GCA_035254805.1. Taxonomy (GTDB): domain Bacteria; phylum Bacillota; class Bacilli; order Bacillales; family Cytobacillaceae; genus JAUZPL01. The sequence continues at coordinate 1,599 of DATFAH010000287.1, forward strand.
GGATAGCCAATCATTAACCCAATCCTTAAATAATATCTCTGATTCTTTAATGAAAGTGCCTTGGTTCACGTCTGTAATAATTGCGGCAACTGCTGCTTCTGCTTCTTGTTTTGTTTTAAAGCCACTGCCAAATGCTCGTTTTCTTTTACCTGTTAATGGATCTTTCCCTACATCTACTGTAAAAGACCAAGTTCCCCCGCATGTACATTTGTTACTAGAGCATTTACACACGCGCTTTTTAAAATGTCCTTTCATTTTTATTTAACCTTTGCTTTCTTTTTTTTATTTGTAATCCATTGTTGAAAGTCGGATTTCTCCACCCTTTTAGATGTGCCAATTGAAAAGTTGGGAATACCACCGTTATCCTCGTGAATTTGAAGTAACTCGTATACTCGTCTTCTCGAAATTCCGAGAAATTTAGCGATGTGCTTTGCTGAAATGGTGTCTGGCAATGACTCCCAAGTTGTAAATGTTTTATCATTTTGCATTTTATTATCCTCCATTAAATTGTTTTAGTTTGTGTTTTCGTTAAATCTGAAATAGTATAGCTTCGGTTTTGCTCCGTTTTAAGAGGTCTGAATAATTTTTTAGTTGTAAAATTTTTAAAGAGAGAATCGGAATTACAAATTACTCTTTGTTGTGTTCTTCCAAAACAAATTTGTTCCACTCTGGATTAAATTTGTTTTTCTAAAAAAAGAAACCGCAGAAGTGCATAGCCGACTTTTGATTAGTGGCTATGTAACCTCTGCGGTTTTCGCTTGTGGGTTACACTATTTGAATGACTC
>DATFAH010000288.1:0-3035 GCA_035254805.1 Caryophanales bacterium
AAATTAAATAAATAAAAAAACGATTCCTGCTGAAGGAATCGTTTTTTTATTAAAGTGCGTTTGCTTTTTTCGCAAGACGGGATTTTTTACGAGCAGCAGCATTTTTGTGGATAAGGCCTTTTGCAGCAGCTTTATCTAATTTACTTGATGCAGCAGCAAAAGCATCTTTTGCAGCAGCACTGTCGTTAGTTGTAATCGCAGCTTCTACTTTTTTAACAGCAGTACGCATTGCAGATTTAACAGTAGTGTTTTGAGAGTTATGTGCTTCACTTGTTTTTACACGTTTGATAGCAGATTTAATGTTTGGCATTCCGTTCACCTCCTAAAAAGAATCGAGACTATATGAACTCGACTAAAACATTCATAAATAAATTACAGAACAAAAGATATTTTATCAAACGAGGGCCTATATTGCAATACTTGTTTCCTTTTTAGAGATTACTGAATTGAATGTTTTAGCTAAAAAAAGGGGAAAATAGGAAATAGTTTCTAGTTATAGAGAATGGGGTGTCAGTGTATGAAGGATAAAGTCGATTTAAGTATGTATTCAGTCAGAACAGATCTTGCGATAGAAGCTAGGGAAATGGTTTTAGCTGAACGATCCAATACGGTAGGGCAGGAAGAAAACCTTTCTCAAATTGAAGGAGTAATTATTAAAGAAAAAGAAGTAGACGATATTAAGATTTCATTAGTTGAAATCACAAGTGAAGGGGAAAAACATTTAGGTAAAAAACCAGGCCGATATTTAACAATGGAGGTTCAAGGAATAAGGCAGCAGGATAGCGTGCTTCAACAAAAGGTAGAAGAAATATTTGCAAATGAATTTTCGCATTTTTTAACGGGAGCTGGAATTAAGAAAAGTGACTCTTGTCTAGTGGTGGGGCTTGGGAATTGGAATGTTACGCCTGATGCGCTAGGCCCGATGGTATGTGAGAACTTGCTTATTACCCGCCATTTGTTTGAATTACAACCAGAAAATGTGGAGGAGGGTTATCGTTCTGTTAGTGCTCTAGCACCAGGGGTGATGGGGTTAACCGGGATTGAGACAAGTGATATTATCTTTGGAATTGTCGAGAAAACAAAGCCTAATTTTGTCATTGCCATCGATGCTCTTGCATCTAGATCCATTGAGAGGGTGAATTCTACTATCCAGATTTCCGATACTGGTATTCATCCTGGTTCTGGAGTTGGCAATAAACGAAAAGAGTTGAGTAAAGAAACACTTGGAATCCCGGTGATTGCAATTGGTGTTCCAACTGTGGTAGATGCCGTTTCCATTACGAGTGACACCATTGATTTTATCTTGAAACATTTTGGTAAGGAAATAAGAGAGGGTAATCGGCCTTCAAGAGCATTGGCACCAGCTGGAATGAATTTTGGGGAGAAGAGAAAATTAACAGAAGATGATATGCCGGAGGAAAAACACCGAAACACTTTCCTTGGAATGATTGGGACACTAGAAGACGAAGAAAAAAGAAAACTAATAAATGAAGTACTCTCACCACTTGGGCATAATCTTATGGTAACTCCTAAAGAGGTCGATGTTTTTATTGAAGATATGGCTAATTTACTTGCGAATGGATTAAATTCATCACTTCATGGTGCTGTGGATCAAGGAAACACTGGGTTTGTAACAAGATAATGAGCCGAATTCGTTAAATTCATGGTTCTACCAATTCTAGTAAGGTCATATGTTTTACTAGATATATTTGCGAGGTGGAACGATGAAGAATGTCAGATCTTCAGGAATTATGTTGACTATTTCCGGGACAAGCTTACTAAAATTTAATGGATACCTATTATTATTTATGTTATTGGTTTTTTCAATAAGTGGATTGTTAACATCGTTAAATCCAAAATTCCGCCCAATTTCAACATCAGTTAACCAAGCAGCAACAAGCATAGATGGAAAATTTCTTTATCAAATAATGGGTTGGGAAAATCATCATCTTTTAAAAACAGGAAACGGGATGACTGCAAGTCCGAAGTTAACGAATATGGTGTTTAAACTGTCAAGTAATATTAATTTAAACGACCCAAGAAGTCTTCTAGGCAGAGAACTGCCTGGGTTTTACCAATTCGATGGGAAAATTATTGTAGCAGGTGAAGGGACAAACTATACAAATATGCCAATTGAATCAGCTCCTCCAATTGAAATTATGAAGGCTGAGCGGGAAGCATCCCTGCAGAATTTGGAAGAAATTGACCAATCAAAACAGCAAAATAAACCTGAAACTCCCGCGCAGACTACAGGTGGCCGTAAAGTTGTCTACCTTTATTTCACGCATAATCGGGAATCTTATTTACCATATTTAAAAGGGGTTACCAATCCCAATCTTGCTTATCATTCACAAATTAATGTAACAAAAGTAGGGGATGAAATAAAAAACAGGCTTGAGGAGAACGGAATTGGTGCAACGATTAATAAGGTAGATGTGATGGGAAGAACGAAAATGGCATTAGCTTACCAAGAATCTGGTAAAGTTATCCAGACTGCCATGTCCGGAAACAGGGATTTACAATTTTTTATGGATATCCACAGGGACGCACGTCGAAAGGCCCAAACTACTGTTACAATTAACGGCCAATCATATGCAAAATTGGCATTTGTAATCGGCAGTAAAAACCCAAATTATGAAAAAAATTTAAAGTTGGCGACAGAACTTCATAGTTTAATTAATAAGAAATACGGGAATGGCCTGAGCCGTGGGATTATTTTAAAAGGTGCAGCTGGCGATAATGGAATTTACAATCAACAATTGTCATCCAATGCCATTTTGATTGAATTTGGCGGAGTCGATAATACATTTGAGGAATTATACCGTTCTGCAGATGCTTTGGCAGATGCATTTAGCGAGTATTATTGGCAAGCGGAAAAAGTCAATCAAGGTGCAAATCAACCAGTAAATAAACAGTAATTGGGGAGTATTTATCATGAAAATATTTATGTTGAAAGGTATATTGATTGTGATGATCATGTTTATTTCTGTACTTGCTGGAATCGAGCTTGCGAATGATGGGATTCATAAAATGAA
>DATFAH010000289.1:0-9347 GCA_035254805.1 Caryophanales bacterium
AGCAGCGGTCCAATCGTATTAGCTGAAAATTCAAATCTTACTACGGTTTACCATGTATACTTTAATGATACATTTGTAGGAATTGTCTCTGATAAAGGAACAATCAAGGAATTAATTTCTGAAAAATCCAAAGAAATTGAGAAATCCTATAAAAATATGAACCTAGAATTGGGCTCACAAATTACATATATTCCAGAACAAGTTTTCCATTCTACCGCAAACAATAAAGAGACGATAAAAAATCTCGAAAATGTTGCCTATACCGAGGCTAAGTCAGCTGCTGTTGTCATTGATGGAAAGCCGGTTGTTTATTTAAATAATCAAGATACAGCTAAAGAAGTGGTAAAAAAGCTGGAATTAAAATTTGTAACTATAGAGCAATTAAAAAGTATCGAAGCAAAGGATGCTTCTGCGATTGCACCACAACCACCACTTAAAGAAAATGAATCTCGTCTATTAGACGTTCGTTTGTCCAAAAAAGTTTTAATTGAAGAAAAAAATATTGAACCAGCCAAAATATTAACAGCTGATCAAGCCGTATCCTTTTTACAAAAAGGGACACTTGAAGAACAAAAGTATAAAGTTCAAGATGGTGATGTTCTTGGTTCGATCGCAAATAACCATGGATTAACATTAAAACAAATTCTAGCTCTTAACCCAAATTTAACAGAAGAGACCGTATTAAAGCTTGATCAAGAAATTAATATTACAGTACCAAAACCATTTTTAGAAGTAATTGTTGAAAAAGAAGTTAATCTAAAAGAAGCGATTCCATATCAAACGCAAGTGATTAATGATTCCTCCCTGCCTAAAGGGGAGAATAGGGAAAAACAACAAGGGACAAATGGTCTACAGTCTGCTACCTACAGAATGACCCTACAGAATGGACAGGCTGTTAAAAAGGAAGTTATTGCAAAAACCATTCTGAAGAATCCCACCAATCATATTGTTGTTAAAGGAACAAAGGTCATCCCTTCCCGTGGTGATGGAAACCTTAGCTGGCCAACAGTTGGAGGCTATATTTCCAGCAAATCAGGCTATAGATGGGGAAAGATGCATAAAGGAATTGATATTGCACGACCAAGCAGCTATACGATCAAAGCAGCTGATAACGGTGTTGTTGTTTCTGCTGGTTGGGATGGTGGCTATGGGAATAAAATTGTCATTAATCATCAGAATGGCTATAGAACGGTTTATGGACATTTGTCCAGCATTAATGTAAGTGTTGGTCAAACCGTTGCGAAGGGTGCTGCAATCGGTGTGATGGGGGCAACTGGAGATGCAACTGGTGTTCATTTGCATTTTGAAGTGTATAAAAATGGGGTATTAACAAATCCCACAGGCTCTTTAAGAAGGTAAACCTAATTAAGTCTCTAGTCTTCCTAGAGGCTTTTTCATATCTTACTATTCATATAAAATTTTAACGATAATATTGACAATTATTGTTAAAAGGTGTAATGCATATCATAACATGGTAAAGTAAAATAGAGATATTATAAATAGAATTTGAGCTAATGAATAAATACTGAAACGAAAAGGAGCAATGGGTATGGAAAAGAAAATTCTTGTTGTTGATGATGAGAAACCGATTGCGGATATTTTGCGCTTTAACCTAAAAAAAGAAGGTTTCGATGTTTATTGTGCCTACGATGGTAATGAGGCTATTAGCATGGTCGATGAAATCCAGCCAGATATCATGCTGCTTGATATCATGCTTCCGTTAAAGGATGGAATGGAAGTATGTCGTGAAGTCCGGAAAAAATATGATATGCCGATTATTATGCTGACAGCAAAAGATTCAGAAATTGATAAAGTACTTGGACTAGAACTCGGTGCCGATGATTATGTAACAAAGCCTTTTAGTACGAGAGAATTAATCGCCAGGGTAAAAGCCAATTTACGCCGCCATCAGCAGCTGCATTCTCAGGCTATCTCGGAAGATGAAAAAAATGAGATTGAAGTAGGATCACTGATCATTCATCCAGATGCCTATGTTGTATCCAAACGCGGAGAAACAATTGAATTGACCCACAGGGAATTCGAATTACTCCATTATCTGGCTAAGCATATTGGACAAGTTATGACCAGGGAGCATTTATTACAGACTGTTTGGGGTTATGATTATTATGGTGATGTTCGGACGGTGGATGTTACTGTTCGACGTTTGCGTGAAAAAATTGAGGATAGTCCAAGCCATCCAACCTGGATTGTCACTCGTAGAGGTGTTGGATATTATTTACGGAATCCCCAGCAGGAGTAGGCCTACATGAAAAAGGTCAGTTTCTTCCGCTCGATACACGTAAAATTTGTTATTATTTATGTTTTGCTTATTTTAGTGGCCATGCAAATTATTGGTGTCTATTTTGTAAAGCAGCTTGAGGAGACACTAAGAACCAACTTTCAAACTTCCTTGAAAGAACGGGTGAATCTGCTTGCTTACAATGTTGTCCAAGAAATGGAAAAGGTCAGAACCTCTGATGATCCAGCCTTAGAAGAAGATATCAAAAATATTCTGGGGGACTTTTCTGCTGGGGATATATCAGAAGTGCAGGTAATTGATGCTCCATCATTAAAAATCATTGGTACCTCTGATTCGAATAACCAAGGAGTAGTCGGCCAAAGAACAACTGAACTTAGGATAAAGCGCTCGATCGTGTTAGAGGAAGAGCAGAGTAATATATTAATTGACCGTCAAACAGGCAATAGAATTTGGGTCTTGGCGACACCAATAAAATCCGGTAAAAAAGTAATTGGTGCGATTTACCTTGTGGCGAAAATTGAAAATGTTTTCGCGCAAATGAAAACAATTAATGGCATTTTTGCATCGGGAACCGCCATTGCCTTATCCATCACGGCTATTTTAGGTATATTGCTGGCCCAGACGATTACAAGGCCGATTGCAGATATGAAAAAACAAGCTATTGCCATGACGAAGGGGAATTTTTCCCGAAAGGTAAAAGTGTACGGAAATGATGAAATTGGGACATTGGCCAGCACCTTTAATACTTTGACGAAAAAACTCCAAGAAGCTCAGGCCATGACGGAAGGGGAAAGAAGAAAACTTTCATCTATTTTGTCCTATATGACAGATGGTGTGGTTGCAACAGACAGAAAAGGACGGGTGATATTAATTAACGAACCTGCCTGTGAAATGCTGAATGTTTCACGTGAAACAGTCCTTTCAGAGCCGATAATATCTTTATTAGATTTAACGGATACGTATACATTTGAGGATTTGCTTGAAGAGAAGGAGTCTCTAATATTAGATTACAGCACGAAAAACAAACGGTACATTCTTCGGGCCAACCTTTCGATCATTCAAAAGGAAACAGGTTTCGTCAATGGTTTGATCACCGTTCTCCATGATATTACAGAACAAGAAAAAATTAATATGGAGAGAAGAGAATTTGTTGCGAATGTCTCTCATGAACTTAGAACACCGTTAACAACCATGAGGAGCTATTTAGAAGCCTTGGCGGAAGGTGCCTGGAAAGATGAAGAAATTGCTCCGGGCTTTTTAGAGGTGACGAGAACGGAGACGGAGAGAATGATTCGCCTTGTAAATGATTTACTGCAGCTTTCAAAAATGGACAGCCCCGATTACAGCTTATCTATGGAATGGGTGAATTTTGCGGAGTTCTTTGATCGGATTATTGATCGATTTGAAATGACAAAAGATCAAAATCTAACCTTTAATCGGCAGCTACCAAAGCATTCTATCCTTGTAGAAATAGATGAAGATAAACTAACCCAGGTCCTTTACAATATTATTTCTAATGCAATCAAATACTCCCCAGAAGGTGGTGAAATCACATTCTCGATTCAAGAAAAGGAGGAAGAAATCATTGTCAGTGTTAAGGATCAGGGAATGGGGATTCCAAAAGAAAATATAAGTATGATTTTTGAACGCTTTTATCGTGTTGATAAAGCAAGGTCCCGGAAGCTTGGCGGAACGGGATTAGGATTGGCTATTGCAAAGGAAATCGTTCATGCCCATGGAGGAAGTATTTGGGCGAAAAGTAAAGAAGGAAAAGGAACAGAGATTTCATTTTCCCTCCCGTATGAGCAGTCTGAAGAGGATGAATGGTCATGAAATATGAAAATTTCAAATCTACCATATTAATGTTTTTGGTGTTTGTCAGTATTCTCTTAACTTGGAATCTTTGGACGTATCAGCCTAATTATGAAACGATGGAAAAAAGTAATAATGTGGATGAAGTAACGTTAGGTGAAAAACAAGAAGTGAAGAAAATCATTAAACCTGATAAGGTTTTGTTTCATTTTAAAGGAGAACATTACGGTATTTCAAACACGAATGACCTTGATAAATTGATGAGGGAAATGGGGCAGTGGGTTTTTTATGATGTGAGAAATTACCCAGGTTCAGTGCCGAATATAAATGAAATCATTCATGGAAATGGTAATGCTGAAATTGTATTTCCAGCGGAGATTCCAGTTGAATTATACCGAAATGTGTTGAAATTTAGCGATAAAAAACTGCCGACCTTTAATTTTGATCGAATCATCATTAATGTAGAAAACTCGGATAAGGATAATGGAATTGTCTACTTTGTCTCAACCACTAATCAGCATGTTTATGTTAGTCATATTTCTCCAACTTTTTTAAATAACTTTAATCGAAATTATTATAGAAATGCCAGCCAGTATACACGGTATTTTGTGTTTAAGCCAACGGAAAAACGATTGATATTCTTACCATCTGGCATCAAGGAAATGATGTCTTATAAATATTTGCCTTTTACCCTTAATTCAGAAGAATTTAAGAAGGCGCTTTTCAGAGATCCAAGCTTTGTTCAAAAGAGTTTTGTCCCTAATGGGGAAGAGTATACAAATGGATCTAGTAAAATGAATGTGAATTATGATACGAATATGCTTTTGTATGTAAATCCAACGGCGGTTACGGATTATGATGAAAGTTCGATGGATTTAGTCAAACGGGGCATTGACTTTGTTAATGAACATGGAGGATGGACAGATCCATATCGTTATGTTGGCAAGGATGAGTATAATCATAAGGTTACGTTCCGGTTATATAGCATGGAGGGGTATCCTGTTTTTGGTGAAAAAGGAATATCAGAGATCAATGAGGTATTAGGGCGTAATGAAATAAACAAGTATGTCCGCCCTAGCATTTCATTGGAGCTTCCATTAAAATCTGAAACGAAAAAAGTCTCTATTCCAACGGCCAATAATGCATTGGACTATTTAGAACAACAGAAAAATTTTAAGCTAGAGCAGTTAGAAGATATTATTTTAGGATACCGAATGGAGAGAGATTCAAAGGAACCAAGACTGATCCTTTTAAAACCTACTTGGTTTTATCGCTATAATAACACTTGGAATATGATTAATATGGAAGATCTGGAGGGTGTAAAGCATGGATTGGAGTAAAATTAAAACCATCTTTATTTTGACCTTCTTGATTTTAGATGTTTATTTACTTTACCAGTTTATGAAAATAAGGGATGCCAATAAATATGAATTTATAACAGAGGCTTCCTTTGAAGAAAAGCTTAAAGCTGATGAAATCAAATATGTGGAGCTTCCAAGTATACCGATTAAGGATCAATATATTAGCGCAAAACCAAAAACTTTTAAAAAAGATGATATTATAAAGCTAAAGGATCAAGTGATTATTTCAAAAGATAGCAACACACTAACGGTTAAATTAGAAAAGCCGATTCAGCTTCCTTCTAAATTTGAGCCATCTGATCTTGCTTCATTTATAAAGGACAATATCCTTTATGGTGAACGGTATCAATTTTGGGAGAAAGATGATAAAAAAAATATCATCATGTATTTTCAACAATATGACCATAAAACGTTATATAAGAATATTAATGCCATGATCACATTTACTCTTAATAAGGATAATCAAGTTATCTCTTATACACAGACATATCTGGAGGATATCGAGAAACTCACAGATAAAGAAGAAATTTTGCCCCCATTAAAAGCGATTGAAACGCTGCATCAAAATGGGATGTTGGAACCAAAAAGCAAGATAACAAATGTTGAGTTTGGCTATTCCACGCTTATTCAGCCATCGCAAGTATTAGCACCTACATGGCATATTGTTGTCAATGATAAGGAGAATTTATTTGTGAATGCTTTTGAGGGACAAATTATTGATTTTAATAGTGATGAAAATAAGGTAGTGGAGTGAAATTGTATGTCTTTGCACTTTAGTGTACTTGCCAGTGGGAGTACAGGAAATGCGGTCTATATTGAAGACGGTCAGCATTCCTTCCTAGTAGATGCCGGGTTAAGCGGTAAACAAATGGAAGCACTTTTTCAAAAAATTGATCGGGATATAAGTAAACTTTCCGGGGTTTTTGTTACCCATGAGCATAGTGATCATATAAAGGGAATCGGAGTTATTGCCCGAAAACATAAGTTGCCTATTTATGCGAACGAAAAAACGTGGAAGGCAATGGATGGCTTAGTTGGTGAAATCCCAACCGAGCAAAAATTCATATTTAATATGGAGTCCGTTCAAAGTTTTGGATCAACGGATGTTGAATCATTTGGTGTTTCACATGATGCGGTTGAACCGATGTTTTATGTTTTCCATCATTCAGGAAAAAAACTGGTGCTTATTACGGATACGGGCTATGTAAGTGATCGCATGAAGGGGATTATCTCGAATGCGGATGCTTATGTGTTTGAATCGAATCATGATGTACAAATGCTCAGAATGGGCAAATACCCTTGGAGTGTCAAACGAAGAATCTTAAGTGATGTCGGCCATGTCTGTAATGAAGATGCCGCGATCGCGATGAGTGATGTGGCTGGAGAATTGACAAAGAAATTTTATCTTGCCCATTTAAGCCTAGATAACAATATGAAGGAATTGGCGCGAATGTCTGTAACCCAAACATTGGCCAGCCGGGGTGTGATTGTCGGAGAACAATTTGAACTCTATGATACAGATCCAAAAATTCCAACCATTTTAACGGCTGTTTAAGTTTATAATCCGGCCTTGAAGGAAATAAAGGGAGTAAGATGTCAGTGAAGGGCATTTTGCTCTTCTTTTATTTAATCATGAACAAATTATGAATAAATTCGGAAGATTTTCATAAGAAATGGCATTTCTTTAGAAATTTAGAATGGAAAGAGTATAATTGTTTTTAGAAAGCCAGAATAAGCTTAGCAATCTTTTTTTGGAGAGAGGAATGATGTGTTTTGGGTTATTATGATGATCATTCACAGGAACGCTATAAAGAACAAAGAAGAGGAAAGGGTGGTTATTTTCTTGTTAGCATAATTGGTGCAATTATTGGTGCCCTAATAGTTGCGATGGCGATTCCAACCTTATCTAAATATGGGGTCCTTCCTTATACGGTGCAGTCAGATACCGACATTAACTCAGAAAATAACACCAACCTCGATAATAAAAATGAGGTCATTCAAAAACAAGTGGCCGTCGATGTGGAGACAGATACTACAAAAGCTGTGAAAAAGACCAGTGGAGCTGTCGTAGGGATTACGAATTTACAATCCAGTAATTTTTGGTCTGATACGAATGGCAATTCCGGAAACGGGGAATCAGCAGCTGGAACAGGCTCAGGTGTTATTTATAAAAAGATTGGAAATAAAGCCTATGTCGTATCAAATCATCATGTGATTGAAGGGGCTTCGAAGTTAGAGGTTAGCTTAGAGGACGGAACAAAGCTTCCAGCTAAACTGCTTGGCAGCGATATTTGGACTGATTTAGCTGTGCTTGAGATTGATGGCAGCAAAGTGAAAGAAGTAGCGGAATTTGGCGATTCCGATACATTAAAAACAGGTGAGCCTGTGATTGCAATAGGTAACCCATTAGGCCCAACTTTTTCAGGATCTGTGACAAAGGGAATTATTTCAGGAGTCAAAAGAACTATCCCGACTGATATAAATCAGGATGGGGTTGTGGATTGGCAGGCAGAGGTTCTGCAAACAGATGCAGCGATTAATCCTGGTAATAGTGGTGGAGCCCTTATTAACATTGCTGGTCAGGTGGTAGGAATTAACTCCATGAAAATAAGCCAGGAAGCTGTAGAAGGAATTGGATTGTCGATTCCAATCAACTCAGCTAAACCAATCATCAATGATCTTGAGAAATATGGAAATGTAAAGCGGCCATATATGGGTGTTGATCTAAAATCAGTTGCAGAAATCCCAGCTTATTATCAACAAGAAGCGTTAAAATTGCCGAAGGATGTCAATTATGGGGTGGCCCTAAGGCAAGTTGTAGCGGGATCTCCAGCGGATAAAGCTGGATTAAGGGAGCTAGATGTTATCGTTGAAATGGATGGCAAAAAAATCAATGATGTTATCGAGCTACGAAAACATTTATATCAGAAAAAAATTGGTGACCAACTACATGTGAAATATTATCGCGCTGGAAAATTGCAAGATGCAACCTTAAAATTATCGGTTGAAAATAGTCAATAATAAAGAAAGCGGGGAGGTTAGATGAAAAACTTCCCTGCTTTTTTATGCTAATATTAAATGTAAATAATACTAAAAGGGTGGAAAATATGATTTATTGCTGTGAAGAGCATGTCGAGCTTGCACTTGATACGATTGTGGATGAACAGGAAACATTCCCGATTTTATCAAAATTATCTGGGGATAACTTATCAACAACATGTGAATATTGTCAAAATGCTGCTGTATATATGGTAGCGAACGAGTGATCCCATACAAGATGTGGATAAAAAATGTGGATATGTTGATAACTTTTGTGGATAACTTGTTTGTAAGCTGTTTGTAATCATTTTGAAAGGATTGTGGATTGTGAATATCTCCATTGTAACGGTTGGGAAATTGAAAGAGAAATACTTAAAGCAAGGAATCGAGGAGTACTTAAAGAGATTAACGGCCTATGCAAAGGTAGAAGTGATAGAGGTTGCTGATGAAAAGGCACCAGAAGAATTAAGTGACATCGAAATTGAGCAGGTAAAGCAAAAAGAAGGTGAAAGAATCTTGGCCAAAATCAGCCAAGATACCTATGTCATTGCCTTAGCGATCAACGGAAAAATGCAATCATCAGAAGAACTAGCCGACTCATTAGACAAATTAGCTACATACGGCAAAAGCAAAATTGCTTTTGTGATTGGCGGATCATTAGGGTTAAGTGAGGAAGTTCTAAAGCGCGCGAATGAAAAACTCTCATTTTCAAAAATGACCTTCCCGCACCAGCTCATGCGGTTGATTTTAGTGGAGCAGGTTTATCGGGCGTTTCGGATAAATCGGAGTGAACCGTACATCTTTTAAGGGTAAAATATTAAGCGAATTCATCATTTCGCTTAATCCCTTACCCCCATCATTTTCAAGCATCCAAG
>DATFAH010000290.1:0-4126 GCA_035254805.1 Caryophanales bacterium
CAAGAAATGAGAAGTGAAGAACGAATATTTAATTTTTCTAAAATAATGACCGTGATATACGTACAATTGTTTCTATTAGAAATATTTTCAAATAAATTTATGAAATTATTATGTTTTTAGGCGACAATTACCATTAAATTCGCTATATTAATATTGTGACGACATGTTTCGTCAAAAAAAATAAAAGACTACCAACATGATAGTTTTTCGAGAAAAGGTGGAATTGGGATGGTAACAACGGGCAAAAGAATCGAACATGATTTCTTAGGGGAAAAAGAAATACCAGCCGATGTATATTACGGAATCCAAACACTACGTGCTGTTGAGAATTTTCCTATTACAGGGTATCGAGTTCATGAGGAACTAATTAAAGCCTTGGCGATGGTAAAAAAAGCAGCAGCTATTGCAAACATGAAAACGACGCGCTTATACAGTGGACTTGGAGAAGCGATTTGTAAAGCGGCCGATGAAATGATTGAAGGGAAGTGGCTGGATCAGTTTATTGTGGATCCTATTCAAGGTGGAGCAGGTACTTCCATGAATATGAATATTAATGAAATTCTTGCTAACCGTGCTCTTGAAATATTGGGCCATGATAAAGGTGCCTATATTCATTTAAGTCCAAATAGCCATGTGAATATGTCACAATCAACAAATGACGTATTCCCGTCAGCTATACATCTTGCAACACTGAACTTATTAGAAAAATTATTGGATACGATGAACCATATGCACAGCGTATTTAAACAAAAGGCCGTGCAATTTGAGAAAGTGATCAAAATGGGACGAACCCATCTTCAAGATGCTGTTCCGATCAGACTTGGTCAGGAATTTGAAGCATACAGTCGGGTAATTGAACGTGACATAAACCGAATTAGACAGTCACGTCAGCATTTATATGAAGTAAATATGGGAGCGACCGCTGTTGGAACAGGCTTGAATGCGGACCCAAGATATATTAAAGACGTAGTAGTACAATTAGCTGAAATTAGCGGCTTACCATTCATTAATGCAGAGCATCTAGTAGATGCAACCCAAAATACGGATGCTTACACTGAAGTTTCTGCGGCCTTAAAGGTTTGTATGATGAATATGTCAAAAATCGCTAATGATTTACGATTAATGGCTTCTGGTCCACGAACAGGTTTAGCTGAAATCACACTGCCAGCACGTCAACCGGGATCATCCATCATGCCAGGTAAAGTAAATCCTGTCATGGCAGAACTTATTAACCAAATTGCTTTCCAAGTTATCGGAAATGATCATACAATCTGTTTGGCATCTGAAGCAGGACAGCTGGAATTGAATGTTATGGAGCCAGTTCTAGTCTTCAATTTATTACAATCCATTAGCATCATGAACAATGGATTCCGCACCTTTACAGAAAATTGCCTTGCAGGAATCGAAGCAAATGAAGTCCGCTTAAAGGAATATGTTGAAAAAAGTGTAGGTATCATTACGGCTGTCAATCCACATATTGGCTATGAAGCTGCTGCAAGAATTGCGAAAGAAGCAATTAAAAGCGGAAGATCCGTTCGTGAATTATGTCTATTAAATGATGTTTTAACAGAAGAAGAGTTGGATCAGATTTTAAATATTTATGAAATGACAGAGCCAGGCATTGCTGGAGCTGAGTTATTAGATAGAGATTAATTTATAAATGTAGAGGCACCCTCCATTTTTTTGGTAGGTGCCTCTTTCAATTAAAAAATGGCGTGATAACCCATAAAAGGGAAAGGAAACAGTTGGAATCTTGCTATGCCTATATAAAAAACGGTAGAATAGAGATAACTATTTGATAGAATCTAATGATTTAAAGCTGATTGTTTACGATAAAAGGGCAATTTAAATAGGGGGAATGAAGATGTCATTTTCTTTTATACATGCAGCAGACATCCATTTAGATAGCCCATTAACAGGGCTGGAACAATATGAGGGGGCACCAGTTGATAAGATTCGAAGTGCAACTCGTGATGCTTTTGAAAATTTAGTAGATACAGCTATTGAAAAACAAGTATCATTCATCATTATTGCGGGTGACCTATATGATGGTGATTGGAAGGATTACAATACGGGTTTGTTTTTTGCTAATCAAATGGTTCGCTTACAAAAAGAAAAGATTAAAGTTTTCCTAATTCGTGGGAACCATGATGCTAAAAGTCTAATATCAAAAGAGCTCAAACTGCCTGATAATGTAATTGAGTTTCCTACTAATCAAGCAGAAACATATATATTCGAAGAAATTGGGGTAGCACTACATGGCCAAGGATTTGCATCGCGTTCAGTAGAAGAAAATCTGGCGAAAAACTATCCACAACGTAAAGATGGTTATATGAATATTGGAATCTTGCATACAAGTGCGACAGGTCGTGAAGGACATGAAAATTATGCCCCATGTTCCATTGAAGATTTAAAGGAAAAGGGATATGACTATTGGGCATTAGGGCATATCCATTTGCGTGAACTATTGCATCCTCAAGATCCAGTTATCTTGTTTCCTGGAAATATTCAGGGGAGACATATTAAAGAAACTGGTGATAAAGGATGTACACTGGTTACGGTGGAGGATGGTGCAATTAAATCATTATCCCATCTTTCACTGGATGTTCTTCGGTGGGAGTTATGTGAGGTGGATGCAAGCAATGCTCGAAATCTGGATGAGCTCCTCGAAGAATCCCGAAAAGTATTTATGGATCAATTTGAAGATGCTAGCGGACGATTTTTAGCGGTTCGATTTAAAATAACAGGCATGACAAAAGTTCATCAAGAACTGATTGTGAAAAAAGATTATTTGATAAATAATATTAGATCTATTGCATTGGAAGTTGGTCTTGGAGATATATGGGTTGAAAAAGTAAAGATAGAAACATCACGTAAATTAAATATTAATGAGCTAAAAGAACAACATACACCAATAGGAATTATTTTAGATTTTATCAAAGAATCCGCTAACAATGAGGATTTGTTAAAGTCACTACTTTCTGAATTTCAGGATCTTCAACTATCCTTACCGTATGAGCTTCGAAATAAAGAAGGCTATGATTTTAACGATCCCGATTTTATTCAATCGCGGTTACAGGATGTTGAGGATTTAATACTTTATTACTTAACTAGATCGGAGGTGAAGGAATAATGAAGTTTGATTATTTAAAATTAGGGGCATTTGGCCATTTTACCGATTACGAGCTGATATTTGACAAAAGAAAAAACTTCCACCTGTTTTATGGACCGAATGAGGCTGGAAAAAGTACAGTATTAAATTCAATTACCCATTTTCTGTATGGGTTTCCACAGCAAACCAATTTCTCGTTCATTCATCAAAATACAAAACTTAGAATTGAAGGTCAACTGCGTCAAACAGACGGCGAGTGCCTTCCGTTTATTCGCCGAAAAGGAAACAAAAAGACAGCTTTAGGATTGGATGGAACCGAAATTCAGGAAGGTAAAATAAATGACTTTTTAAATGGGATGAATGAAACACACTTTAAAAATATGTTTGCACTAGATCACGTACGACTTCGTGAAGGAGGAAAAAGCCTTCTTCAAAGTGGTGGTAGCCTTGGGGAAAGTCTGTTTTCAGCAGCATCTGGGATTAGCATGCTCAGGAAAATTCTTGAAGAGTTTGACAAAAAGGCTGGAGAACTTTATAAAAAACGCGGCTCAAGCCCAGAGTTAAATAAACTGCTTAAAGAAGAAAAGGAATTAAAAAAGACGATTTCGGAACTCCAATTAAAGGTTCAAACCTGGAAGGATCTTGAAAAAAGATTTAACAAAGGCAAGCAAGAAATTGAAGACATGATAAAAGAAGTGTGCTTTTTACGAAGTGAGCAAGAAAGACTTCAACGTGTCAAGCTAACTTTGCCTAAAATTGCTAAGTTAAGAGAATTAGCCAGCAAATTGGCTGATTTGGGTGAAGTTCCAAATTTACCAGATAATATAGAGGAGCTTCGTAAAGAAAATCTCCAATTATTGGAATCTGCTGAAAAAATGAAGAAAAAAGCGGCTGAAAATCAGGAGATACTGCAAAAAAATATGAAGGAAATTGCGATTCCTGAAGGTCTACTCGAGCATGCATCTCTCATTGAAGCTTTATATCGAGACGGTCAAAGTTATCAGAAGAATATAG
>DATFAH010000291.1:0-6641 GCA_035254805.1 Caryophanales bacterium
ATGAACCTCAAAAAATAAAATAGTCTGGCAATAATGGCGAGAAGGTCACACCCGTTCCCATACCGAACACGGAAGTTAAGCTTCTTTGCGCCGATGGTAGTTGGGACTTTGTCCCTGTGAGAGTAGGACGTTGCCAGGCAAGTGAAGGACAACCTGAAAAATGGTTGTCCTTTTTGTATGTCCGAAAGGGCATGGAGAAGATAACTGGTATTTTGAATCCCTTATTTTTTGTTAGACTGAAATATCCTTAAGAACCGATGTTTCACACTGACGATTTTTGGGGAAAATATCATAGTATCAGATCGTTGCAACAAAATATGTTTATCATGTATAATTTACGTCAAATATAGTCAAAGTCAGATAGGGGGGTGGGTAGATGAGAAACATCTCCGATATAATAGAAAACTACCTAAAAACAGTATTAGAAATGAGCGAAGATGACCTTGTAGTAATTAAGCGAAGCGAGGTTGCTGATAAATTTCAATGTGTCCCTTCACAAATTAATTATGTAATAAATACCCGGTTTACTATTGAACGAGGTTATATTGTAGAAAGTAAACGAGGTGGTGGAGGCTACATTCGCATCATGAAAGTTCAATCACATGATTTGGCAGACTTAATCGACCACTTATTGTCCCTTTTTCAAAACAGGATAAGTCAAGCAAGTGCAGAAGATGTTATTTATCGGCTTGTGCAAGAGGAGATCATTACAAAACGAGAAGCTAGAATTATGTTAAGTGTAATGGACAGATCTGTATTATATATTGATCTGCCATATAGGGATGAATTGCGATCAAGAATGCTAAAAGCAATGCTAATGACTTTAAAATATAAATAATGCATGATGGAGAGGTGAAAGTATGATCTGCCAGGAATGTAATCAAAAACCGGCATCGTTGCATTTTACTAAAATCATAAATGGTGAAAAAACAGAAGTACATCTTTGTGAAAAGTGTGCACAGGAAAAAGGCGAAATTTTTATGTTTAATGGTGAAACAGGTTTTACATTTAATAATTTATTAGCTGGCCTGTTAAATATTGATAATTCCTTTCATCAACAAAGCCAAAATGCCTTTCATCAGGAGGAAATACTCCAATGTGAAAGATGTTCGATGACATTTCCGCAGTTTGTTAAGATAGGGCGTCTTGGATGCGCACATTGCTATGAAACCTTTAAAGATCAATTAAAGCCAGTTTTGAAAAGGCTTCATAGCGGTAATTTGGTGCATAATGGCAAAGTTCCGAAGAGAATTGGGGGAGGAATCCAGTTACGTAAAAGAATTGAGGAACTAAAAGAGCAACTACGATTATTAGTCGTAAATGAAGAATTTGAGAAAGCAGCAGAAATTCGTGATGAAATTCGATCCCTTGAAAAAGAATTGATGGAGGGAGATGAATAATATGTCACTTGAACATTTTATTAATAAGGCGATAAGTGCATGGATGAGTGAAGAGGGGCCAGATTCTGATATCGTCTTAAGCTCCAGAATTCGTTTAGCTAGAAACTTAGAAGAATTTAAATTTCCAACATTATTTTCACAAGATGAAGCAAAAGCGATTATTGTGAAAATGGGGGAAAATATAAATTTAATAGATATGAACAAATATGGGCAAATGGAAATATTGAGGATGGATGAACTGCAACCCCTACAAAAAAAAGTTTTAGTTGAGAAACATCTAATTAGTCCTCAGCTTGCTGAAGAATCACCATATGGGGCATGCCTATTATCAGAAAATGAAGAAGTTAGCATAATGATCAATGAAGAAGATCATATTCGAATACAGTGCTTATTCCCTGGATTTCAGCTTTCAGAGGCATTAATGGCTGCAAATGAAATTGATGATAGCCTAGAAAGCCAAGTTCAATATGCTTTTAATGAAAATGACGGGTATTTAACAAGCTGTCCAACGAATGTGGGAACTGGACTTCGTGCATCGGTTATGATGCATCTGCCAGGATTGATTTTAACCCAGCAAATTAATCGGATTATTCCAGCCATTAATCAGTTAGGACTCGTCGTAAGAGGAATCTATGGAGAAGGCAGTGAAGCATTAGGAAATCTCTTTCAGATATCCAATCAAATTACTCTTGGAAAATCAGAAGAAGATATTGTGGAGGATTTGAAAAGTGTTGTTAACCAGTTAATTAGCCAGGAAAGAACAGCACGCGAAGCATTACGAAAAACTTCAAACATACAATTAGAAGACAGGGTATTTCGTTCTTTTGGAGTCCTATCCAATAGCCGAATAATTGAAACAAAAGAAGCAGCAAAATGCTTATCTGATGTTCGTCTAGGAATTGATTTGGGATTTATTGGGAATATATCTAAAAATATCTTCAACGAGTTAATGATATTAACACAGCCAGGATTCCTGCAACAATATGCAGGGGGGCCACTTAGACCTCAGGAAAGGGATATTCGAAGGGCTTCTCTAATTAGAGAACGCTTAAAAATGGAACAGGAAAAATGGTGAGGAGGAAGTAACTATGATGTTTGGCAGATTTACAGAAAGAGCACAAAAAGTATTAGCAGTAGCACAAGAGGAAGCGATCCGCCTTTTGCATAACAATATTGGAACCGAACACATTTTACTAGGCTTAGTGCATGAAAGTGAAGGAATAGCAGCAAAAGCTTTAAATGGATTAGGCTTAGGATCTGAAAAAATCCAAAAAGAAGTTGAAAATCTAATTGGCAAAGGCCATGAAACTCCTCAAACGGTCCATTATACTCCAAGAGCTAAAAAAGTTATTGAGCTTTCGATGGATGAGGCAAGAAAGCTAGGTCACTCATATGTAGGAACGGAACATATTCTCCTTGGGCTAATTCGTGAAGGAGAAGGAGTGGCTGCAAGAGTTCTAAATAATCTAGGCGTCAGCTTAAATAAAGCAAGGCAGCAAGTGCTTCAATTATTAGGAAGCAATGAATCAAGTGGACACCAAGGTGGCACGGTTGTTAATGCAAATACACCGACATTGGATAGCCTTGCAAGGGATTTAACAGCGATTGCAAGAGAAGGAAGTCTTGACCCGGTAATAGGAAGAAGCAAAGAAATTCAACGTGTTATTGAAGTCTTAAGCCGCAGAACGAAAAACAATCCTGTATTAATTGGGGAGCCTGGTGTAGGTAAAACAGCCATTGCTGAAGGTTTGTCCCAGCAAATTGTAAACAACGAAGTACCTGAAATTCTCCGTGATAAGCGTGTAATGACCCTGGATATGGGAACAGTGGTGGCCGGAACAAAATATCGTGGTGAGTTTGAGGATCGTCTAAAGAAGGTGATGGATGAAATTCGTCAAGCAGGCAATATCATTCTATTCATCGATGAACTTCATACGTTAATTGGTGCGGGGGGAGCAGAAGGAGCCATTGATGCTTCTAATATTTTAAAACCATCCCTAGCACGTGGTGAGCTTCAATGTATTGGGGCCACAACCCTTGATGAATATCGTAAATATATTGAAAAAGATGCGGCATTGGAGCGTCGTTTTCAGCCAATTCGTGTGGATGAGCCAACTGCTGCAGAATCCGTTCAAATTTTATATGGCCTGCGTGATCGATATGAAGCCCATCATCGAGTTTCAATCACGGATGCGGCTATTGAAGCGGCAGTTAAGCTTTCAGACCGTTATATTTCCGATCGCTTCTTACCTGATAAAGCCATTGATCTAATTGACGAAGCAGGCTCCAAGGTCCGTCTTCGTTCCTATACAACTCCTCCGAATTTGAAGGAATTAGAAATTAAGCTGGAAGAGGTTCGTAAAGAAAAAGATGCAGCGGTTCAAAGTCAAGAGTTTGAAAAAGCAGCATCATTAAGAGACACTGAACAACGCTTACGGGAACAGCTTGAGGAAACGAAAAAGAATTGGAAAGAGAAGCAAGGGAAGGAAAACAGTGAAGTTACGGTAGAAGATATTTCTGATGTTGTTTCAAGTTGGACTGGAATCCCTGTCTCCAAACTTGCAGAAACGGAAACGGAAAAACTTCTGCATTTAGAAGATATTCTTCACTCTCGCCTCATTGGTCAGGAAGAGGCAGTCAAAGCTGTTTCCAAAGCAGTACGCCGTGCAAGAGCAGGCCTAAAAGATCCTAAGCGTCCTATTGGTTCATTTGTTTTCCTCGGACCTACTGGTGTAGGTAAAACGGAACTCGCTCGTGCACTTGCAGAAGCGATGTTTGGTGACGAGGAAGCGATGATTCGGATTGATATGTCTGAATATATGGAAAAGCATTCAACCTCTCGGCTTGTCGGTTCTCCTCCAGGCTATGTAGGCTATGAGGAAGGCGGGCAATTAACAGAAAAAGTCCGCAGAAAACCTTATTCTGTTATTTTATTAGATGAAATTGAAAAGGCTCATCCAGATGTATTTAATATCCTGCTGCAAGTTCTAGAGGATGGTCGTTTAACAGATTCTAAAGGCAGAACAGTGGACTTCCGTAATACAGTCCTCATTATGACATCTAATGTCGGTGCGGAATCATTGAAGCGCAATAAGTATGTTGGCTTTAACATTCAAGACGGTGAACAAGATTATAAAGATATGAAAAATAAAGTGATGGGTGAATTGAAGAAAGCCTTCCGCCCTGAATTCTTGAACCGGATTGATGAGATTATCGTCTTCCATGCCTTAGAGAAAAAACACTTGCAAGAAATTGTTACTTTATTATCTGATCAATTAATTAAACGGTTGAAGGAACAAAATATTTCGCTCGAATTGACAACAAAAGCTAAAGAAAAGATTGCCGATGAGGGCTATGATCCAGAATATGGGGCTCGTCCATTGCGTCGTGCCATTCAAAAACATATTGAGGACCGTCTTTCTGAAGAAGTGCTAAAAGGTACCTTGCTAAGTGCAAACCATGCTATAATTGATGTGGATAATGGCGAATTTATTGTTAAAACAGCCGAAAAAACAAGCTTGACAAAATAATGATTTTCAAAAATATAAGAGGTACACGTTAATAAGTTTCACCGTGTGCCTCTTTTTTTAAAAAATGAAAGGAAGAAGGTAAATGGCAAAAAGGAAAACAAAGTTTATGTGCCAGGAATGTGGTTATGAATCACCAAAATGGATGGGAAAATGCCCAGGATGCGGTGTGTGGAACAAGATGGTTGAGGAGGTGGAAGTAACAGGTTCCACAAGAAGAGGTGCATTTGCCCATTCCCAAGGTGGCGCTGCGATTTTGTCAAAACCAGCCCCGATTACCTCTATTGAAACAGGTACAGAACCGAGAATTCTAACAGATTTGAATGAGCTGAACAGAGTTTTAGGAGGAGGAGTGGTAAAAGGTTCATTAGTGTTAATCGGTGGTGATCCTGGAATTGGGAAATCTACCCTCCTATTACAGGTTTCTTCCCAATTATCTCTAAAGCAAAATAAAGTGTTATATATTTCTGGTGAAGAATCTTTACGGCAAACAAAGCTTCGAGCAGACCGCTTAGGTGTTTCCTCTGAAAATCTCCTTGTCTATTCTGAAACCAATCTGGATGAAATTAGCCAAACCATTGAAAATACGAATCCAAGTGTTGTCGTTATCGACTCCATTCAAACTGTTTTCCATCCAGATGTCACTTCAGCGCCAGGGAGTGTCTCACAGGTTCGTGAATGTACGGCAGAATTAATGCGGATTGGAAAGACAAAAGGTATTGCCATTTTCATTGTGGGGCATGTAACAAAGGAAGGCTCCATTGCAGGTCCAAGGCTTTTAGAGCATATGGTGGATACGGTTTTGTATTTTGAGGGGGAACGGCATCATACGTACCGGATTTTACGGGCGGTTAAAAATCGCTTTGGGTCAACGAATGAAATGGGAATTTTTGAAATGAAGGAATTCGGATTAGAGGAGGTAGAAAATCCCTCTGAAATATTCCTTGAAGAAAGGTCCAGGGGGGCAGCTGGTTCAACAGTTGTTGCTTCAATGGAAGGGACACGTCCTGTGCTTGTGGAAATTCAAGCGTTAATTTCCCCAACAAGCTTTGGGAACCCAAGAAGAATGGCAACAGGTATTGATCATAACCGGGTTCCACTTTTAATGGCTGTTTTGGAAAAAAGAGTTGGAATGCTCCTGCAAAACCAAGATGCCTATTTAAAAGTAGCAGGAGGAGTGAAATTGGATGAACCTGCTGTTGACCTTGCGATCGCTATTAGCATTGCTTCAAGTTTTCGTGATAAACCAACAAGACCAACAGATTGTATTATTGGAGAGGTTGGCTTAACAGGAGAGGTTCGAAGGGTGTCTAGAATCGAGCAACGGGTTCAGGAAGCGGCAAAGCTTGGATTTGAAAGAGTGATTTTGCCAGCGAATAATCTTAGCGGCTGGAGAGGGCCG
This sequence comes from Caryophanales bacterium, assembly GCA_035254805.1. GTDB lineage: Bacteria > Bacillota > Bacilli > Bacillales > Cytobacillaceae > JAUZPL01. Next base: position 6,330 of record DATFAH010000291.1, read on the forward strand.
AAAGGAATTCAACTTATTGGTGTATCCTCTGTAAGTGAAGCATTAAAGGCGGCATTGGGAGAATAACTAAAAATCAAAAAATGAGATTGAAATGCTATTTGGAAAGTGCTAAAATATTAGATTTCAATTTGTTTGACACTTTAATTTCCTGGTGCTAACCTAATAGTGAATAATGGGTAAATATGTATTGATTTAAACCAGAAGGATGTTATCTTAAAATAACAAAATGATTGCAAAAAGATTACAAATTTGAAAAATTTACCTTAAAAACGTTTTAATTTAAGGAATATGTTTATAATGAAAAGAAGGAGG
>DATFAH010000292.1:0-2241 GCA_035254805.1 Caryophanales bacterium
ATCATTTGGCTGAACATGAATAAAAAAATCATCGTGTACATTTTCAATATTGGAAATAGAAAGCTCTTTTAAATCGATTAGAAGATTGGTAAAATGAGAGTGCATCTGTATACCTCGTTAGTTGTTTGGTGGTACTTTCAACTTTAGAGGAAGCAGATGTTTTTTTCTACCTTTTTAACCGTCAAGAACAGACTTTGGTGTTGAGCCAATATTCGTGAGCAAAAAAATCTCTCACTTACATTATAATCTTTTTATTACTATTAGCCAATTTGTAAATAACTTCTGCAATATGGCAACTTTACTTATAGAAATAACGAGTGAGTTTCCTTCTATAAGCAGGAAGTTTTTAGATCTTTGTTGAAATCTTTTTTGTACAATGACGCAGTTTAATTTTAGGAGGCTTTTATGTCAGATATTATTATCAAACTACTTGAGGAGTCAGATGCACGGGAACTTTTTACATTCGAACTTAAAAATAGGGCTTTTTTTGAGAGAGTAGGTTTCCCAAGAGGAGATAACTATTATGAATTGAATCATTTCAATACAATGATACAGGAGATCATCGAGGATCAAGAGAAAGGATTAGTAAATATGTATTTGATAAAGAATCCTAACGGAATGATTCTTGGCAGAATAAATTTAGTATCAATCGTAAGAGGAATTTTTAATAAGGCTGAACTCGGTTATAGAATGGGCGAGGAACATCAGGGAAAGGGGTATGCAACAAGGGCAGTAAAACTTATTTTAGATAAAGCAGTCAATCATCTTAATCTACATAGAATAGAAGCAGGAACATCACCTGATAACATAGGTTCTCAAATAGTATTAATTAAGAATGGCTTTCAATTTGTTGGACGGTATAATAAATATATTTATAAAAATGGAAAATGGTGTGATAGCATATTTTTTGAAAAAGTACTTGATTGAATATATGCTGTCAAATACATCAAATAAGGTTGTGAAACAATGCAATTGAATGAATGGTGGCGATTCTTAAAGAATGGGAATCGCTTTTTTCTATTGAATTAACGGCCCTTAGTTCAATCTGTAAGAAAATAGCCATTTTTCTGCCAAACGTTCCTATTTTATTTGGTATATAATTTAAAAAATTCTATTTAAAGGTGATAGTTTAGTGAATAAAATAGAACGTTAGTATGATTCAGAATATGATTAGTGGCAGAGGCTGGATCGTCATAAGATTGAGTTTGATATAACAAAACGGTATATGGATGAATTTATCAAAGGTGAAAATTTGCAAATCCTTGATATAGGTGGTGGCCCAGGAAGGTATGCAATATATTTGGCAGAGAAAGGGCACGAAGTTACCCTACTGGATTTATCAAATAAAAATATTGAAGTTGCAAAAAGAAAATCTTTTGAAAGAGGTATTAATTTAGAAGATTATATACATGGTAATGCATTGGAATTGGACAAATTTGAGCAACAATACGATGTAATTCTACTTATGGGCCCCTTGTACCATTTGATAAAGGAACTGAAAGACAAAAAGGTAATTGGCACAAGTCAACATTTTTTGTATATAGGGCGTAAATAAACATTATGAAAAATAGCCGTAAAAAAGTATATTAAACTTAAAAGATTTCATCAAAATTTGTATTGTATTGAAGTAATGTTCCAAAATGATTATCAAAAGCACGAACCAATAGAGAAATATAATCCTAACAGAGGAAGATATTTATGGAATTAATTAAATCTATTAAAGAAATAGGTCAAGCAGTTACCAATTTCAATTCAGTTTCAGCTATTTACTCAAAGATAATGAAAACAGTGGAATCAACCAATATAGGTTTAATGTATATAGAAAAAGGCGGTAAACTTGGGTACCACGAAGCACCAGTACCTCAGCTCTTCATTTTAGTTCAAGGAGAGGGTTGGATTGAGGGTGAAGATAAAAAGAGAATAATGCTTAAAAGTGGTGAAGGGGTATTCTGGGAAAATGGTGAGGGTCACTCAAGTGGTAGTGACACTGGATTAACTGCATTAGTGATTCAATCTGAAAAAATAGAGTTTCCTTTGGGTTAGCAAATTATAATGATCAATAACAAATCCGCAGAATATAGCCATATCAATAAAATCAAAATTTGAAGGGGTTATTAGTAACTAACATTGAATAAATTGTGATCTTGGGCTTAGTAAAATAAACTATTTGTTTAATGGGCATAAATTTGGTGGTTTATAGGTATTGTAGGTCTTTTAGGTTTGTAAGTTTTCGTGGACTTG
>DATFAH010000293.1:0-2877 GCA_035254805.1 Caryophanales bacterium
CGTGCGATTCAGACGGTCCTTTATGAATCATTAATATCTTTAACAAAATTAGTTACACCAATTCTTTCACATACAGCAGATGAGGTTTGGAGATTTATCCCATCTGTTAAAGAAGAAAGTGTTCAATTAACAGATATGCCGCTCGATAAAGAATTCGAAAATGCACAAATGCTAGAAGAAAAATGGACTTCCTTCATGAAGCTTCGTGATGATGTTTTAAAAGCGTTAGAAGAAGCTAGAAATGAGAAGGTAATTGGTAAATCCTTGACAGCTAAAGTAACATTGTATGTAAATGACAAAACAAAAGCTCTTCTTGAATCTATTCAAGAAAGCTTAACTCAGTTATTTATTGTTTCCGGCTTTGAAGTGGCAGGTGCCTATAACGAGGCACCAGAAAATGCTATTAAGCTAGATCATGCAGCAATTGTGATCACTAAAGCAGATGGTGAAACATGTGAAAGATGTTGGGTTGTGACTTCAGAAGTTGGTCATGACCATGATCATGAAACGCTTTGCCCTCGTTGTGCTGAGGTTGTAAAAACTCATTATTCACACTTAGCTTAAGAAGTTACCCCGTGAATTTTTACGGGGTTTTCCTTTTATTGCTTCCACCGTTAATTGTTGCAGTGGTTGTCAAATTGTTTTCTGAGTTGAATTCATCCATAAGGCAATAATATGAAAAACTGATCCCAAAATTCGGTTAGATTGCTGTTTTAGGAAAGAGTATGCTAAAATTCAAGTGGAAGTCATCGCGCGTATGGAGGTAAAATTTGTGTTTTATTATTTAATTGCTCTTTTTGTTATCTTATTGGACCAAATTACAAAATGGCTCATTGTAAGTAGAATGGAGTTGGGTGAAAGTATTCAAATTATTGACAAAATCCTTTATATAACCTCCCATCGAAATAGAGGGGCAGCTTGGGGTATTCTACAAGGACAAATGTGGTTTTTTTATGTTATTACTTTAATTGTTATTGTAGGGATCATTATTTATATTCAAAGAGCTGCTAAGGATAAGTGGTTGATGGGTCTTTCACTTGGATTAATGTTAGGTGGAGCGATCGGCAATTTTATCGATCGTGTGATTCGGAAGGAAGTTGTTGACTTTATCCACACATTTATTTTTGGCTATAACTTCCCCGTGTTTAATATCGCGGACTCTGCATTAGTTATTGGGGTCATCTTGTTAATGATACAAATGTTCCGAGACGAACGGGAAACAAAGGAGAAAACTTATGGAGAAAATGGAACACATCATTCTTGAGGATCAAAAAGGGGACCGTATCGATAAAGTGATATCTACTCTAGATTCGGAATGGTCAAGAACACAAGCTCAAGGTTGGATTAAAGAAGGTCATGCTATTGTAAATGGACAAAAAGTAAAAACAAATTATAAATGTGCTTTACATGATAAAATTGAAATATCGATTCCAGAGCCTGAAGAACTTGATGTTGTGCCAGAAAAAATGAATTTGGATATTTATTTTGAGGATAGAGATGTTCTTGTTGTCAATAAACCAAGTGGAATGGTTGTCCATCCAGCACCAGGGCATGCTACAGGAACCCTTGTTAATGGTTTAATGGCACATTGTAAGGATTTATCCGGCATTAATGGTGTTTTAAGACCAGGAATCGTTCATCGAATTGATAAAGATACTTCAGGATTGTTAATGGTTGCTAAAAATGATATGGCACATGAAAGTCTTGTGAATCAATTAGTAGAAAAAACAGTAACAAGAAAATATAAAGCCATTGTCCATGGTGTTATTCCGCATGATTTTGGAACAGTGGATGCACCACTTGGAAGGGATCCAAAAGATCGCCAAAAAATGACGGTTGTCGATAATGGAAAACATGCTGTAACCCATTTCCATGTAATCGAACGCTTTAAAGACTTTACGTTAATTGAGTGCCAGTTGGAAACCGGACGTACCCATCAAATTCGCGTTCATATGAAATATATCGGTTTTCCGCTTGCTGGTGATCCAAAGTACGGTCCTAAAAAAACAGTGGATTTTGATGGACAGGTACTACATGCTGGAGTTTTAGGATTTACCCATCCTAGAACAAACGAATATTTAGAGTTTGAAGCCCCGCTCCCTGCAGATTTTGCGGCTTTATTAGATAAATTATGAAATAATCGTTGACACTAATATGAATGTACAGTATGATTATTTTAATTGAATAGACCTTTAAGAACAGTCCTGTGAGGCTGAGAAGGTAACGGTTTAATGGAAGTGTAGACTTCCATGATACATAAACTTATTTTCCTCTCACTCACTGGTGAGAGGTTTTTTATTTTAAGGAGGCAGGTGTATCACATGCAAAAAGCACTTGTACTTGATGAGCAGGCTATTCGCAGATCTTTAACGAGAATTGCCCATCAAATCATTGAAAAGAACAAAGGAATTGAAGCTTGTGTCCTCGTAGGAATCCGAACTAGAGGTATCTATTTAGCTAGACGCCTTGCGGAAAGGATTGAAGAGATTGAAGGTAAGTCCATTCCAGTAGGAGAATTGGATATTACATTATATCGGGACGATCTGACCAAAAAGACGGATAATCAAGAACCGCTTGTGAAAGGGTCAGAAATTCCAGTTGGAATAACAGATAAACAAGTAATCCTTGTAGATGATGTATTATACACAGGCAGAACAGTAAGAGCCGGGATGGATGCGCTTATGGATATTGGAAGGCCATCTGCCATACAGCTTGCTGTTTTAGTTGATCGCGGCCACAGAGAACTTCCGATTAGAGCAGATTATGTCGGGAAGAATATCCCGACATCAAGTTTAGAGAAAATTGTCGTCGAATTAACAGAGGTAGACCAAGTAGATCAAGTTAGTATATTCGAAAAATAAATATACCCTTTTAAAT
>DATFAH010000294.1:0-4076 GCA_035254805.1 Caryophanales bacterium
ATTGTATGGTTTGATTAGGAGGGACATGCTATAAATTCATTAGGACAGCTAAGAAAATTAATTACTGTTGACCTTATATCAAGGTTATATTATAATTGCAAGGTACATGGATTGATGTTAGTGTGTTGTGTTTCGGAGGGAGGGAAAGAGAATGTCTAAAACCGTCGTTCGTAAAAACGAATCGCTTGAAGATGCTCTTCGTCGCTTCAAACGTACTGTATCTAAAACTGGTACTTTGCAAGAGGCAAGAAAGCGCGAATTCTACGAAAAACCTAGTGTAAAACGTAAGAAGAAGTCTGAAGCTGCAAGAAAACGTAAGTTTTAAGAGAGGGTGTAATACATGAGTCTTCTCGAGCGTTTAAATAATGACATGAAACAAGCGATGAAAAACAAGGAAAAAGACAAACTTTCTGTTATTCGGATGATCAAGGCTTCATTGCAAAATGAAGCGATCAAGCTTGGCAAAAAAGAGCTATCCGAAGAGGAAGAGTTAACAATCCTTTCTCGCGAATCAAAACAACGCAAAGATTCCCTCCATGAATTTGATAAGGCAGGTCGCAAAGACCTTGCTGAAAAATTACGTGCAGAATTGACGATCGTGGAATTGTATATGCCGAAACAGCTATCTGAAGAGGAGTTGTCCGAAGTTGTACAAGAAACGATTTCGGAGATCGGTGCAAATTCAAAAGCGGATATGGGAAAAGTGATGGCTGCGATAATGCCAAAAGTAAAAGGTAAAGCAGATGGGTCACTTGTTAATAAACTTGTACAACAACACCTTTCATAGACATCTGATACAAGACCGTAAGCGATTTGCTTGCGGTCTTTTTGACCTATTGTTAAATGGATGAAACTTTAATGATTTTAATTCGTATTAATATGGGAAGGGGGGATTTGATTGATTGAATGGATAACGAATCCGATTGTGGTAACCTTACTATTAACGATCGCTGGTATGGCAATCACAATTGAACTTTTCTCGTCGCGATTTGGCTTACCAGGTTTATTAAGTATTTTATTGTTATTTCTTTTTTTCTATGGCCATTTCCAAGCTGGACTTGCAGGCTATGGGTCTTTGACCCTTTTTGTAACCGGGATCTTCCTCATTTTTTTAGAATTTTTTCTACCAGGAGCAATCGCAGGAACACTTGGTTTTGCAGCATTAATTGCTAGCCTTTTCTTTGCAGGTGGAAATAATCTTTCGATTGCGATATCTCTATTCATTGCCCTATTTATTTCCATACTTTTTTTCTTTATTATGATAAAATTTTTTGGTAAAAAAATTAGGTTATTTAATAAAATGGTTCTATTTGAATCTGCTAGAAAAGAAGATGGGTATGTATCTAATAAAAACCGTACAGACCTATTAGGGGATGTTGGAGTGACTTTAACAGTACTCCGTCCAGCTGGAACTGCTCTGTTTAAGGATGAACGAGTGGATGTGGTTACAGAAGGTGGTTTTATTCCTAATAATACAAAAGTGAAAGTCATAGAGGTTGAAGGCGCTCGTATTGTAGTAAGAGAATATAAGGATTAAATCTAGTTAATTTGAGGAGGTTTTTGAATGGTTACAGATGGAACAATTTTTGCAATTGCAATCGTTATTGTTATTGTAATCTTTTTAGGTATATTATTATCATTTGTACCTGTGATGTTATGGATCTCAGCACTTGCTGCTGGAGTGCATGTAAACATCTTTACACTAGTAGGGATGAGACTTCGCCGTGTAACACCTAGCCGGGTTATTAATCCACTCATAAAGGCGCATAAAGCGGGTTTAAATGTGAGCACCAACCAGCTTGAAAGTCACTACCTTGCTGGAGGAAACGTTGATCGGGTGGTTAATGCATTAATTGCAGCACATCGAGCCAATATTGAATTATCATTTGAGAGATGTGCCGCTATTGATCTGGCTGGTCGTGACGTATTAGAAGCTGTTCAAATGAGTGTAAATCCAAAGGTCATCGAGACACCTTTTATTGCGGGTGTGGCGATGAATGGAATTGAAGTGAAAGCGAAAGCAAGAATTACAGTTAGGGCAAATATTGACCGCCTTGTCGGTGGAGCTGGCGAAGAAACTGTTGTAGCCCGTGTTGGTGAAGGGGTTGTTTCCACAATCGGTTCTTCTGATAGTCATAGTAAAGTGCTGGAAAATCCTGACTTAATCTCACAAACGGTTTTATCAAAAGGACTTGATGCGGGAACAGCATTTGAAATTCTCTCCATCGATATTGCAGATGTTGATATTGGCAAAAATATTGGCGCAGAGCTGCAAACGGAACAAGCTGAGGCAGATAAGAAAATTGCTCAAGCAAAAGCAGAGGAACGACGTGCAATGGCTGTTGCATTAGAACAGGAAATGAAAGCTCGTGTCGAAGAGATGAGAGCAAAGGTAGTAGAATCGGAAGCAACTGTTCCGCTAGCTATGGCTGAAGCATTGAAATCAGGAAATTTAGGGGTTATGGATTATATGAACCTTCAAAACATTTCGGCTGACACGGATATGAGGGGATCTATTGGGAAGCTGACGGATGATAAAAAAGATAATCGATAAACATTCTGAATGATTTTAGTGGAGGGAGGCCTGCTTTTGGAGTCGTTAGCCCTTTTGATCATCATAGGTATCCTAACAGCCCTCTTTAATAAAAATAAGGCTGTAAAAAAAGGCTTTTCTAAAGCAAAGCCTTTTGTGAGTAATTATGGAAATGTTCAAGACATATATAAGAAATTAAAAGAAGTCACTACCACAAAATATTCCGACCTTTCCCAGGAAGAGCCAACCTTACTTGATCAGGTTAATTTAGAGTACACAGAAAAAATGGCTAAAAGAAAAGAAGAAACTTCAGAAATGAAACAGGATCAATTGGTACAAAAGCGAAAAGAAGTGCAAGAAGTTAAAAATGTAAGCACCACCATTAATCAAGTAGATAATAATTACCTTGTCAATGCCATCATTTGGTCCGAAATTCTAGGGGAACCACGGGCAAAAAAACCTTATTCTTCTAGAAGAAAGTGAACGGCCTTCAAATTGAAAAAGATGTGCTAGAACCCTCTTTCGTTTCATAAACATGAGATGAAAGGGGGTTCTTTTTTTATGGCAAAAACGTGGGGCGGCCGTATCCGACATTGGATGGCTAAAACAATGGATCTACCTCAAGATGTCATGATGGATTTACCCCGAATCACAATGATTGGACAAATTCATGTTTATATTGAAAATCATAGAGGGCTATTGACCTTTACCGATAAAGAACTCAGATTGCTCTTAAAACAAGGGCAATTATTAATAAAAGGAAAAGCATTCGTTATTAAAACAATTTTACCCGAAGAGATTTTACTTGAAGGAAAAATTGACCAGGTCATTTATATTAATGAGGATTCGGGAGGACCAAAATGAAAAACCATTGGATTGAATTTCTGTATGGCAGGGTTACTGTGAAAATATCTGGTAAAGGAATTGAACGTTTTCTTAATAATCTGACTAGAAATGGATTTCATATTTGGAATGTTAAACGACATGGAACCGAAACGATTACTTTTAAAATGAGGGTTCAGGATGCCATGAAAATAAGGCGCTTAGCACGAAAAAGTGATTGTGTGATTCGGTTTTTGCACCGTGAGGGAATACCGTTTTTAGTAATACGTTCGTTTAAAAATAGTGGTTTTTTACTTGGTGTACTGTTCTTTTTTTGTATCATTTTTTTATTATCAAATGTTGTTTGGGGCATTGAAATTAAAGGGGCAAAGCCTTCTACAGAGCACCAAATTCGAAAAGAATTGGATAAAATGGGTGTCAAAATTGGCAAAATTCAATTCTTTGTTGATAATGTTGAGACCATTCAAAGAAAATTAACGGATCAAATTGGTGCGATTACGTGGGTTGGTGTGGAATTAAACGGGACAACCTACCATTTACAAGTAGTTGAAAAAAATCAGCCAAAAGAACCGGAAGTATTGTCGCCAAGGAATTTAGTTGCTAAAAAGAAAGCAACAATTGTAAATATGTATATTGAAAAGGGACAGCCCCTTGTAAATATCAATGATCAAGTAAAGCCAGGGCAGCTGCTTGTTTCAGG
>DATFAH010000295.1:0-2599 GCA_035254805.1 Caryophanales bacterium
TTGTCCTTGTTGTAACCGGGATGAAAAGAAACCTATTATAAATCTCCTTTAATAGATCAAATGAAGCTTTTGTCATAAAGGAAATCCATTTTTCATCTTTTTTTTCAACTGGCAAAAGCGCACTTTTTTCAGGGGCTCCAAACTCTTCTAAAGCTCTATTTGAGTAAATTAACGTTCGATCTAAATCAGTTGCAAAAATCATGATGGTTCAACCATTGCCGATTTTATTAATCCACAGCACAAATAATGTAAATTGGGATATGGAACAATTTCGACATCCCTTTCTTTAGCCAGCATGAGGATATGTTTCACAAATGGGCTTGATGGATCACGTAATAAAATTTTCCAAGGAACTCGTCTCAAAAGAACTCTAGTTGTTTCCCCAACCCCTGGTTTAATTAAATGGGAGCTTTTTATTTGGAACTCTTGTTGAATTCTTTTCACGTCAGACATCCCCAAAAAGTCCTTTTTTACTTTTTCCTTTCTTTTCGTTAAGGCTACCTCAGCTGCTCTTTGATAAATACTAGGAAATTCAAGCGTAATTCTATCAATATATTCATTTGAAACATCTAAATCAGACAGTTCTTGATAAAATTTAGCCCCATGGAAATCATTTTTGCCAATGTATTGGTCATTTAAAACGGTTCTACTGACAAGTCCTGACACAGTTGAGTTTAAACAAGCACTTGGAATCAAAAAATCCTCTCTTGTCCCGAATAGAGTTGTACAATGGCCCGGATCTGCAATGACTGCAAGAGTATCATCCAATCGAACCCCATATTTCCCCTGAAATTTTTGACATGCTTTTGTCAGTTCAATAGAGATGGCTCCTTTTCCTGTCCAGCCATCAACAAACTGGATTTGGTATCCTGGATGCTTGGTTAGGATATAGCGTAACGCATTTTCATCGATCCCTTTATCACGAATAATCGAGATGCTATAATGAGGAACGGTGATTTGAAATTGCCTTTCCATATATCTTTTTAATAAAATTCCTACTGGAGTTCCAGCACGAGCTAACGAAACAAGGACCGTCTTCTTCCCTCTCAAGTGATAAATTTGTTCAGCAACTACTCCAATTGAAAGTGCTACTTTTTGTTTATAATCATCAAGAGTCTGCCAAAATAAATCGATATACTCATTTGGTGGCAGGTACTCAATCGGAAGGGTTTCACTATAATGGCGGCCAGATTGGACACTTTTTTCCCGATTTTCCAGCGAATCTTCCAGCTTAATCGCACTTAAATCCTTTAAGAGGAAACAAACATCTTCTTTTTTATACGAACCCCTCACTGTTATCGAATCAATTATCCTCTCATTCATAGACACTCACTTCCTTTTTAGCAAAAAAAACAATTTTAATTGACTTTATTTGGGTTAATTTCAACGCTTCTAAAATTCCTTCTAAGCTTTCATCATCTACTTCCCGCTCAAAAAACAAGAAAAGATCATCATAGTAATTTTTGGGAATATTATAAACAAAATGAGAAACCGTCATATCCTCTGGATTTGGAAAAGTTGCACCAAATCTCACCCCATAGTTTTTTTCATTACTGATATAAATAGGACTTCTTGTTGTGGATTGAAAGGAAACACCTTCACTCATTTCAGATGCTATTTTCATTGGGATATACATAAATTCTCCGGTACCAAGACAAAGAGTCTTATTACCGGTCCTTTTTTCAGAAAGAAACCTTGCTGTCTGTATTATTTTTTGATAAATTTGGGTTCTTTCGTGGCTTCCTATTCCAAACCGGCCCGTTTCTTTTATATACGATGGAATTATTTCTGAATAAGGAGTAGATAAGGATAGAAATTCAAGTTTTGGTTCAACTATAGAAATTGTACGATTCTCAACGTGTGCTGCTGGTAATTCCTTTAGCTGTTTTATTTTAACAGATCCACCTATTAGGCTAATTACTTCAATCTTTATACTGAGTGATGCTTCGAGCCGTTTAAATTCCTGCTTATTCTCCGTTGACCGCCAATCTAAAATCGAAACAACCGAATACTTTTTTCTTGGAAACTTTGAATGAATCGATTGAATAATATTTAACACGGTTTTCCCTGTTGTTAATTCATCATCAACAAGGATGATTTCCCGATCATTTTTAATTAGCGGCTTTGAGATATAGCATCGGTGTGATGTTGCATGGGAATGTTCCTCTTCGAATGTGATGACAGGAGATTTAGAACGTATCTCCTCTCTTGTTGTATGAAAATAATCGGCTCTTTCAAAGCAATCAAAAAAAGCATGCCCTAATGCGGTTGCTGTTTCTGCGAATCCAATGATTAATGGATTACTAGATTCTGGGATAAAAGGTTTTTGATGTCTATATGGTTTGTCAGTCAAAAATGAGTGAAGCAGCTCTTCACATTGCTCATATTTCTTTCCTGTGATGATTTGATAATATCTTGCCGCCAAGAGTGCTGAAGTAACTAATCCTTTTTGCGGATTAATAGGAATATGCTTACCAATTAGCTTGCTGACAAATAAAAAGGACCGTTTCTTATTAATCCGTGCTGCCATTGTAAATAGTTTATCCAGCGGAAGGGCAAAGGGGTTTTCGTTTACCATTACTTCAGCTTCAATAACATT
>DATFAH010000296.1:0-2524 GCA_035254805.1 Caryophanales bacterium
GATCTCAATAAAAAAATCGAAGACCTGTCATTAGGAAATAAAAAGAAAGTCGGCATTGTCCAAGGGTTGCTTCATGAACCAAAGCTCATTATTTTAGATGAACCGACAAGCGGTCTGGATCCATTAATGCAGCAAAAATTCTTCGAATTACTTGAGCAGGAGAATAAAAAGGGAGCAACCATTCTATTTTCTTCTCATATTTTGAGCGAAGTTCAGCGCCTATGCAATCGTGTTGCGATTATTAAAGGTGGTGAAATCGTCACCGTTGAAAAAATTAGCACCCTAAAAGAAAACACCTATAAAAGGGTTAAAATCGAAACGAAAACTCCAATTGATAAAAACTATTTTAATATTGATGGTGTGGGTGATTTGGATGTTACCGATAAAGAAATTGGCTTTTTATTTAGAGGAAATATTAATGTCGTCATGAAAAAAATTGCCGAGATTGATATAGCCAATCTTTGGATTGATGAACCAGATCTTGAGGAGATCTTTATGCACTACTATGAAAAGGAGGCATAGGACACTATGAATATTTTTTTACATGAATTGAAGGCCTATCGAAAATCAACAATCATATGGTCCATATCCTTAGTATTAGTAGTCGCCCTTTTGATGTCACTTTTTCCGGCATTTACTAAAGATGTTACTGAATTTAAAAAATTGCTTGAAGGCTATCCAGAGCCGGTCAGAAAAGCACTTGGAATGGATCTTAATACGTTGTTTTCCATTCTTGGATTCTATTGCTATTCGTTAACGTTTATTACCCTTTGCGGAGCAATCCAAGCAATGAATATTGGCACTTCCATCGTCAGTAAAGAAGTCCGTGAAAAAACGGCAGACTTTCTATTAACGAAGCCTGTAACCCGAAAACAAATTTTATCAGCAAAGCTATTAGCTGCAGTCGTTTCCCTTATCATCACGAATATTATCTATTTTGCAGCTGCAAGCTTCATGGCATTTCAAGTCAAAACTGATGATTTTAGCTTTAATACATTCTTTTTACTCTCGCTAACCATATTCTTTGTTCAGCTCATTTTTCTTTCAATAGGGATTATTTTTTCCGTCACGCTTCGTAAAATTAAATCGGTGTTAAGCATTTCGCTAACAACTGTTTTTACTTTTGAGTTTATAACCATGCTCATTACAACCGCAGACGAAAAAGCAAATCGGTATTTTTCTCCGTTAAGTTATTTTGACACTGCCTATATCATGGAAAAATCACAATATGAAGTTTCCTTTTTACTTGTGGGAGCCGCAATAATCATTGTGGCAGTGACGTTTAGTTTCCTCATCTATTCCAAAAAGGATATCCATGCAGTTTAAATGGGCTTTGCTTGATCAGAGCAAATGGAGGGATTGATCATGAATATATATTTAAAGGAATTAAAGTTCCATCGAAAATCACTCATTTTTTGGAGCATAGGTGTCTTCCTTATGGTTGCATCAGGAATGGCTAAATATGCTGGTTTGTCATCATCAGGGGAATCATTGACAGAGTTATTCTCGCAAATGCCCAAATCAGTCCAAACCGTTATGGGAGTCAGCAGTTTAGATGTATCGAAGGCAAGTGGATTTTATGGGATTCTGTTCATGTATTTAGTTTTAATGGCAACGATTCATGCTGCGATGCTAGGAGCATCCATTATTGCTAAAGAAGAACGTGATAAAACTTCTGAGTTTTTATTTGTTAAACCAGCATCACGAACAAAAATCATTACGGCCAAGCTATTAGCAGCAGTAACTAATATCATGATCTTTAATCTTGTCACCTATCTTTCCTCTATCATTATTGTGGGGAAATATAACAAAGGCGAATCGATCAATGGTGATATTGCGATCACAATGGCAGGCATGTTCTTTTTACAGCTCTTGTTTATGGTGATCGGAAGTGCACTTTCTGCTGTGAAAAGGCGTCCAAAAACAGCCCCATCACAAGCAACCGGAATTCTTTTAATAACTTTTATCTTATCGATTGCCATTGATTTAAAAGAGAGCCTTGAAAATTTAAAATACCTTACACCATTTAAATATTTTGAAGCCAAAAATATGTTGGGTGGCGGCGGATTGGATGGTGTTTACATGACCATCTCCATTACTCTTACCATCCTCCTTACCATCGTGACGTTTGTTTTTTATAAAAAGAAAGATTTAAATGTATAGGTAGAAACAGAAAAAGACCGGAATGGTCTTTTTCTGTTTAAATCGGATTATATGGTAACATTTCTTCTCCATCCAAATTTGGTATGTCATCCGTTTCGTCTTTTGGTCCTTTTTTAAAAACGGGGTACCTTTCATATAAAGCAGTTAGCGGACAGTAACGGACAATCCCTTCAGCTACTTTCATTGCTCCAAGCATGGCCATAATGAGATAAGAATCCCTCCAAGGCCGCTTTACTAATTTTGCTGTGCTAAAAGAGAGGATCGTCAACCCAATGGTTATTCGAATTAAGGAATTTAATATGTTAATATTTGGCTTTATGTGCATTTTTTTACGCCCCCTATTTTTTAAAAATCTTTAGTG
>DATFAH010000297.1:0-8429 GCA_035254805.1 Caryophanales bacterium
CGAACTTATTCAGCAAGAAATGAAACAACCAATACATTCTGTTTCTGATATTAAAGATATTCCGCTAAAATCAATGGATAAAATTAGTCAGGAGGTCGTGGAGCGAAGAAAAAAGTTTGCTTCTATTCAAGGTGCAAGCACCGGTATTGGGGGGATTTTTACATTAGCCATTGATATTCCTGCATTATTGGCCATTTCCCTAAAAACGTTGCAAGAAATAGCAATTATTCATGGTTATGATCCAAACGAAAAAAGTGAACGCATTTTCATTATTAAATGTTTGCAATTTTCTTCGGCAGATATTGTTGGGAAGGAAACAATCATAAAAGAACTTTCTGGATATTACCGGAAAGAGAATCAATCTGCTGAAATCATGTCCCAGCTGCAGGGATGGAGAGAGGTAGTTTATACATATCGAGATCAATTCGGTTGGAAAAAGCTATTTCAAATGATTCCGATCGTTGGGATCGTTTTTGGTGCGTTTACAAACAGATCCATGATAAATGACCTTGCCGAAACAGGTATCATGCTTTATCGAAAAAGAAAAATTTTTGAAAGATTGGAACAAATGTAGGGACATCATATAACTAAAGCGAATTATTTTATTCATAAAAATAGTAAATGGACAGTTTCTCACAGTTTTAAATGCAGGATGAGACTGTCCATTTTACACTTTCGAAAAATTTTTTTAAGGTGTACTCACTCACTTGGCAGCTGATGAATTGGTGGTATTCCCATTTGCACGCTGTTGTTTTAAATCAAAATAAGCTTTAAACACTTCGTTAGCTATTTCTAAATTTGGATGTATTTTATCGGTTGTCGACCATGGAACGACAACGGAAATGGCAATTTCCGGATCGTCATATGGAGCATAACCAACAAAAGTTACATTCCATAACATTGGCTTAGGTCGAATTGGTTCTGGTCCATCATACAATGCTTGCGCAGTACCGGTTTTTCCCGCAATCTTGTATTGTTTATTGGTAATTAAACCATATCCGGTACCTCCAGATTCATTTACAACCATTCTAAAACCTTGTTGAACCCGATCTATCCATTCATCTTTCATATCCACTCGATTTAAAACATTTGGCTTGATATCCTGAAAAATTGGACCTAACTCATTCGAATCATAATTCGGGTCATGAATTTCTTTTACTAAATGCGGTTGAACTCGGTATCCGCCATTGGCAATGGTGGAGACATATTGAACAAGCTGTAATGGTGTATACGTATCATATTGTCCAATCGCAAAGTCCAGTACTTTACCAGCCTCTGGTGGGATTTGTCCGGCGCCATAGCCACTTTGCTCACCAGGTAAGTCGATGCCAGTCTTTATTCCTAACCCGAATTGGTTAAAATTATTACGAAGTTTGTTTATCGTCTTAATTTTATCAATGCGAAGGGGCCCATTTGGGACATATACCATCTGTCCACCAACCCTCATTGCTGTTAAGAACATATAAACGTTGGAAGATCTCTTTAATGCTGTTAAATCATTGATACGACCCATCCCACCACTAGTCCAGGATTTTTTAACTTGAGTGCTCTTGAACTTTAATGGCTGGTCATATTGCGGGTATCCTGGGGAAATTGCCCCTGTATTGTATCCTGTTAAAACCGTAGCCCCCTTCACAACTGAACCCATTGAATAAGAGGTTGTCATATTTCCTAAAGCAAAATCTATGATATCTGTTTTATTTGTTTCTTTATTTTTCACATATTGTGTTCCTGCCATCGCCAGCATTTCCCCGGTTTTAGGATTCATAGCAGACACGAAGGTTCTATCAATGTAGGGCTGACCAGCCTTAGCCTTACTTAATTTATCTTTAATAATTTGTTCAACCTTTTGCTGAAATTCAATGTCAATGGATAATACTAAATCTTTTCCACTTTTACCTTCTCTGTATATTTCGGATTCAAGAACATTTCCAGCTTTATCTGTCACATTTTTCACGACTTCTTTTTGACCATGCAAGATATCTTCGTATTGTAATTCAAGATAGCTTTTTCCAACGCGCTCATTTCGGCTATATCCTTTTGCTAAAAGGGAATCGATGCTATCTCTTGGTATGCCTTCTTTAGAACTTGTTACTTTCCCTAATATAGAACTCAATGTGCCATTTCCATCATTATCCTTAAACACATAATAGCGATCCCAGTCAGTTGTCGTTTCTACACCTGGTAGTGAATCAAGGTTTTCGCTTACAATAGCGTATTCCTTATCTGTTACATTTTTATTTTTAATAATTTGAGGTGTCAATGATGTTCCGCTAGACATCTCACGGAAAATCGCTAAAACTTCCATTTCTTCTTTAGTAAAGGAATTTAGTTCCTCCTCCGTAATCCGCTCACGCGTTAAATCGTATATTTTCTTATCATATTCTTTTTTATCCAATTCTTTTTTCTTTAGCTTGCTTACATCTTTTTTAGTTACTTTAGCACGAGCTCCATCAGGATGTTTGATAATCCAAAAATCTTGTCGGTCTCGTTTCGTAATCGCTTTAAAATCTTCTTCTGTATCTTTTGCAATTAAGCCAGCCAGTTTTGTCGCAACCTCTACCATTTCATCTTGTTTAACGGAATTTGTTCGTGTATATGTAATGGCTTTTAATGGGGTGTTTCCAACTACTAATTTTCCGTTCGTGTCAAATATTTTTCCGCGTGGAACAGATGAATTAGTAGGTACGATATCCATTAAATCGATCTGTGAGCGATAATTCTCTCCAAAAACGATCTGCACCATTCCTAACTTTATGATTAATGCTGAAAATAGGACAAATACGCCAAAAAATAAAATGTTAATTCTAAAAGATAAATTTTCTTTTTTCTTCTTTTTTTTCTTTAACATGGCGGCCACTCCTCCATTACTCCAAAATTACAATTTCATTAATCTATTGAATTTCAAACTATTAAAATATGAAATGGTAAAATATATAATTTTTCCCTTTAAGGTAAAGTTTAACATAAATAATTGGTTGCAGAGAAATTTTACCATTAAAAAATCCGATTATTCATTTGTGCTTGCGAAATATGAAAAAAACGTATTTGTATTCATATAATTGGAGAAATTATAAAAAGTTTTTGGTAATTACCATTTATTTGTGAATTGGTTTGTTATAATCTATAAAAAGGAGTGTTGTTTTTTGGGATTTTTAACAATGGCTCAAATTATTTAAAATTGCTACAATTTTAATGGAAGCGGCAAGAAAATGCTGTATTACATATATCACAAGGAGAGATCGTATGAAAACTGATGTTCAAATTGCACAGGAAGCTAAATTAGTTCCAATTGTTGAAGTTGCTGAGTATCTAGGAATCGACGAACATGAAATAGAGCCATACGGAAGATATAAAGCGAAAGTTTCTTTAGATGTTCTTAAGAAACTTGAGGATAAACCAAATGGAAAGCTTGTTTTAGTAACAGCTATTAACCCAACTCCAGCCGGTGAAGGTAAAACGACTATTAACGTTGGACTTTCGATGGGTTTAAATAAGGTTGGAAAGAAAGCGGTTACAGCGCTTCGTGAGCCATCACTTGGACCAGTATTTGGTATGAAGGGTGGAGCAGCAGGAGGTGGTTATGCTCAAGTAGTACCAATGGAAGATATTAATCTTCATTTCACTGGTGACTTCCATGCTATTACTTCTGCACATAACCTACTTGCAGCATTATTAGATAACCATATTCATCAAGGAAACGCTTTAAATATTGATCCAAAGAAAATTATTTGGAAACGCGTTCTTGACATGAATGATCGTACACTAAGAAACGTGATTATCGGTTTAGGTGGAAAAGGCGACGGCTTCGTTCGTCAAGCTGGTTTTGATATTACTGTTGCATCTGAAATCATGGCGATTCTTTGCTTAGCAACAAGCCTAACTGACCTTAAAGATCGTTTATCAAGAATGATCGTTGCTTATAGAGCAGATGGTACTGCTGTTACTGCTGGAGATCTAAATGCGACTGGCGCAATGGCACTATTACTTAAAGATGCGATCATGCCAAACCTTGTTCAAACAGTTGAAAATACACCAGCATTTATCCATGGTGGACCATTCGCGAACATCGCACACGGATGTAACTCTGTAATGGCAACTAGAACAGCTTTAAAATTAGCTGATTATGTAGTAACAGAAGCTGGTTTCGGTGCAGATCTTGGTGCTGAGAAGTTCTTCGACATTAAGTGTCGATTCGCTGATTTAAAACCTGATGCAGCTGTTATTGTTGCAACGATCCGTGCACTTAAGATGAATGGTGGAGTTCCAAAAACAGAACTCGGAACTGAAAATCTTGCAGCTCTTGAAGCTGGTATTGCGAACCTTTCTAGACATTTAGAAAACGTTGCTAAATTTGGTGTTCCTGCTGTTGTGGCAATTAATAAATTCCCTACAGATACAGATGCTGAAATTAACTTATTAAAAGAAAAATGTGCTGCTCAAGGCGTAGATGTTGTTCTTGCTGAAGTATTCACTAAAGGTGGAGAAGGTGCAGTTGAATTAGCAAACAAAGTTATTGAGGTTTGTGAATCAAAACCATCTAACTATGCACCACTTTATGATGTTGAAGGAACAATCGAAGAAAAAATTACAAAGATTGCTACTGAAATTTATCGTGCTGAAGGTGTTGACTTTGCTCCTGCAGCGAAGAAGCAAATTGCTGAAATTGCAGCTCTTGGCCTAGATAAAATGCCAATCTGTATGGCAAAAACTCAATACTCATTCTCTGATAATCCAAACCTGTTAGGTGCTCCAACTGGATTCAAAATTACAGTTCGTGAAGTAAAAGTTTCCGCTGGTGCTGGATTCATTGTTGCTCTAACTGGTACGATCATGACAATGCCAGGTCTTCCAAAAGTTCCAGCAGCAAATGGCATGGATATTACTGAAGACGGCGAAATTATTGGTCTTTCCTAATTTGGAGGTACAATTATGGGATTAAAACTGGCTGGTAAACCGGTAGTAGAATCTTTACGTGAAAATATTAAATCAAGAGTATCCTCCCTTGCTGAAAAAAATGTATCACCTACGATGTTGTTAATTCGCGTAGGTGAGCGTGAGGACGATATTTCCTATGAAAGAGGCATCTTAAAGAATTGTGATCTTCTTGGCATTAAAATCAATGTGAAGCAGCTTCCAGTAGATGTTACAATGGAAGAGGTTACAAAGGTTTTTGAAGAAGCAAACAAGGATACTAATGTACATGGAATCATGATTTTTAGACCACTTCCAGATCATTTGGATATGGATGCGATTGTTAATCTAATTGATCCTGCAAAAGATATTGACTGCATGAGTCCAGTAAATCTTGAAAAAGTATTTGAAGGACATAGCGATGGTTTTGCACCATGTACTCCAAAAGCTGTTATCGAAATTTTAAAGCACTACGAGGTACCTTTAAAGGGTGCAAATGTAGTTGTAGCTGGAAGAAGCTTAGTTGTTGGTAAGCCGCTCGCGATGCTTCTTTTAGATGAAAATGCAACAGTAACCATTTGCCACTCACGTACAAAGGATATGCCATCAGTGACTTCAAAAGCGGATATCGTAGTTGCGGCCATCGGTAAGGCGAAGTTCATGACAGAAGACTTTTTCAGCGAAGAGCAAGTCGTTGTGGATGTTGGTATCAATGATGATGGCAATGGTAAAATTTGTGGCGATGTCGATTATGACGCTGTTTTTGATAAGGTTAAAGCACTTAACCCAGCAATCGGCGGTGTCGGCCTCATCACAACCACAATTTTACTAAACCATGTAGTTCAAGCCTGCGAAAAATTATCTGGTAAATAAGCAAAAAGTAGAAGGCAGATGAGTACTCATTCTGCCTTCTTTTAAAAGAAAAGCGGAAGTGCCCTCGAGGGGCTGGGCACTGTAGCTGGACAGAATTGGAGGGGTATTCATGTTGGAAAAAAGCTGTAACGTTTTTATTGAAGAGCTTTCA
Organism: Caryophanales bacterium; assembly: GCA_035254805.1. Classification (GTDB taxonomy): domain Bacteria; phylum Bacillota; class Bacilli; order Bacillales; family Cytobacillaceae; genus JAUZPL01. Next base: position 5,939 of record DATFAH010000297.1, read on the forward strand.
TCTAAAGCGCCTGTTCCTGGCGGTGGCGGGGCATCAGCATATGTCGGTGCGCTCGGAATGGCATTAGGAAGTATGGTTGGAAACCTTACTGTTGGTAAAAAGAAATATAAGGATGTCGAAGAAGATATCATCGAGCTTTTGAAAAAATCTCAACAGGTAATTGATGACCTTAAAGCTTTAGTTGCAAAGGATGCGGAAGTGTTTTATCCACTATCTCAAGCATATGGCCTTCCTTCCACAACAGATGAAGAGAAGAAAGCGAAAGAGGAAACATTACAAGGCGTCCTTGTTGAAGCAGCGCAAGTTCCACTTGAAATTGCAAAAAATTGCTTAAAAGCGATTGATTTACATGAAGAATATGCAAAAAAAGGCACACGTATCGCCATTAGTGATGTCGGCGTCGGCGTGATCTTCTGTAAGGCAGCTCTTCAAGGGGCGAAGCTAAACGTATTAATCAATACAAAAATTATGAAAAACCAAGAATTGAAGCAAAAAATCGAAAGTGAATTAGCAGAAATCGAACAAATTGGATTAGCAAAAGCCGATCGAATCTTTAATGAAGTAGAAAGTATGTTAAAATAAGCCATTTATATACCGGCTGGGGCGATATACCAGCCGGAATTTTTTTATTTTAGGAAAAAAATTCAGCGTTATTAAGCGGATTACATGGGAAAAGAGGGCGAAAATTAATATTATCGATAGAAATTGCCAGTCTTTCGGTGATTAGAGCAGTCGATCAGCAAAAAAATCGATATCATCGGCAAAAATTAGCAGTTTATCGGCGGAAAAATTGATTCTATCGGCGAAAATTAGCGGTCTATCGGCGAAAAAATCGATTCTATTGGCGAAAAATAGCGGTCTATCGGCGAAACCTTGCCGACGATGTAATTTCCCTGCTGTATAATAGTTGCACTCCAGGGGGGCGGCCATGCCTATTCCTAACGAATGACGTTATATCCGTCAAAAAATAAATATATCCGTCAAACCACCTCTCCAAAGCATACTAATATTGACACAAATTAAATAATATGATATTTAAATATTGGATTAACACTCATCACGCTAGAGTGTTAAGTAACCTTGAAAGGAGAATATACCATTGGAAACAAAACAATTTCAAGCAGAATCCAAGCGGCTATTAGAAATGATGATTAACTCCATCTATTCTCATAAGGAGATTTTTTTAAGAGAGTTAGTTTCGAATGCCAGTGATGCGATCGATAAAATCTATTATAAGGCATTAACAGATGATACCTTAAGATTTGACAAAGATAGTTACTACATAAAAGTGGAGCTAAATAAAGAAAATAGAACATTGAAAATCTCTGATACAGGGATTGGAATGACAAAGGAAGAACTAGAGAACAATCTGGGTGTTATTGCTAAAAGTGGCTCTTTAGCGTTTAAAAATGAAACAGAACTAAAAGATGGACATGACATTATTGGTCAATTTGGAGTAGGATTTTATTCAGCCTTTATGGTCGCAGATACCGTAAAAGTGATCAGTAAAGCCTTAGGTTCCGAAGAAGCATACAAATGGGAATCAGAAGGTGCAAAAGGATACACGATTGAGTCTGCTGAAAAAGACACGATCGGAACAGACATCATTTTAAAAATCAAAGAAAACACAGAAGACGAGAATTATGATGAGTATTTAGAGGAATACCAATTAAAATCCATCATTAAAAAATATTCCGATTTCATTCGCTACCCAATCAAAATGGACATCACAACCAACAAGCTAAAAGAGGGCAGTGACAGCGAGTTTGAAGAAGTTCAAGAAGAGCAGATCATTAATAGCATGGTTCCAATCTGGAGAAAAAACAAGAAGGAATTAACCCAAGAGGACTACGACAATTTTTATACAGAAAAACGATATGGATTTGATAAGCCAATCAAGCATATCCACATTAGTGTGGATGGGGCTGTGAGGTACAATGCCATTCTCTACATTCCTGAAAAAATTCCATTTGACTATTATTCTAAAGAATTTGAAAAAGGTCTTGAGCTATATTCAAATGGCGTATTAATCATGAATAAATGCGCAGACCTTCTTCCAGATTATTTTAGTTTTGTTAAAGGTATGGTTGACTCTGAGGACTTATCGCTTAATATTTCTAGAGAGATCTTGCAGCATGATCGCCAGTTGAAGCTGATTGCTAAAAATATCAGCAAGAAAATCAAAAGTGAATTGCAAACATTGTTGAAGGATGATAGAGAGCAATATGACGAATTTTATAAATCCTTTGGTAGACAGCTGAAGTTTGGTGTTTATAGTGACTTTGGTGCAAATAAAGAAGTTCTCCAAGAATTATTAATGTTCTATTCCTCTAAAGAAAAGAAATTGGTGACTCTTGATGAGTATGTTTCTAGAATGCCAGAGGATCAAAAATATATTTATTATGCTTCTGGAGAATCGTACGAAAGAATTGAGAAGCTGCCACAAACAGAATTAGTTTCTGATAAAGGATACGAAATACTTTATTTCACT
>DATFAH010000298.1:0-2459 GCA_035254805.1 Caryophanales bacterium
GCTGTATGTGATATTGTGGAAAGTAAAGCAATCGAAAGAAAAGAACAATATGAAAGTGCAATGAATCATGCAAATGTAAAAGTCTATACGGACTATATGGAAATGCTAAAAAATGAGAAAATTGATGTAGTATCCATTGCATCAGAAAGCGGTTATCATGCGAAACATGCCATCGATTCCATGAATGAGGGTGCCCATGTTTTAATTGAAAAACCAATGGCACTATCAGTGGCAGATGCCGACAATATGATTGCTGTAGCCAAAGAGAAAAATTTAAAAATCTGTGTTTCCCACCAAAATAGATTTAATCCCCCAATTCAAAAACTTAGAAGAGCGATCGAAGAAGGTCGATTCGGAAGAATTATGAATGGAACGGCCAGAATTCTTTGGACAAGGGATAATAACTATTACAAACAAGCACCATGGAGAGGAACTGCAGAACTTGATGGCGGAACGCTTATGAATCAATGTATTCATAATATTGATCTTCTTCAGTGGATGATGGGTTCTGAGATCGAAAGAATTCATGCTGAGCGGGAGACTTTCTTACGAGACATCGAAATGGAAGACTTCGGGGCAATCCTAATTCGTTTTAAAAATGGTGCGATCGGAATCATTGAAGGCAGTGCTGTCGTTTATCCAAAAAATCTTGAAGAAACATTAAGTATCTTCGGTGAAACTGGAACAGTTGTCATTGGCGGCCTAGCTGTTAATGAAATTAAAACATGGCAGTTTGCGGATGAAAGAGATTATGACAAAATGGAAGACAATACAGATATTGATAATGTCTATGGTAAAGGGCATACACCACTTTATAAAGATTTTATCGATGCCATTAATAATGGAACAGAGCCATTAATCAATGGTGAAGAAGGCAAGAAAGCAATGGAGATCATCTTAAGGGCGTATGAGGTAAGTCCGAAGAATTAAAAAATAATGAGGCTGTCTCAAAGATCATTCAAAAAATGATTTTGAGCCAGCCTTTTCTGTTTGGGAAGTTTGATTAAAATGTTATATACAACCAGGATTAGTTAATTGGGGAACCATATTTTTATAAAAAGGGGTATCCAATTATATTGGACAGCCCCAATCTGTGGTTTGCTTTTAAAGAATTATACGAAAGAATAAAGGTCTGCATTAAGCTCTTTCCCTTTTTCATAAAATTTCTTCATATCCGCTTCCGGTACAAGCGCTCCTCCTGTTGCCCAAGCGATATGGGTGGTATTTTTTCCATTCAAGCCTTTTTGTTCCATATAGCTTGAATGCATTACTTGAGCTGGTCCAAAGAGACCTGCTGTGGAGGAAGGTTCAATATATATGCTTTCATTGTCAGCGAGTAAGGTTAGTAATCGATATAAATCATCATCTTCTACGGTAAATAGGCCGCTGATAAGGTGTTCACTGATGGAAGTGGCAAACCGGGATGGGCGGCCAACCGCTAGTCCATCTGCTTCTGTCTTGTTATCAATGCCAAAATCCTGTACACATACTTTTTCCTTCTCGCCTGTTAACAATCCTATTAATACGGCTGGAGAATGGGTTGGTTCGACGAAGAAGCAATGAACATGATCACCGTATATTTGTTTCAAGCCAAACGCAATTCCCCCTGGTGAACCGCCAACACCACATGGAAGGTACACAAATAATGGGTGGTCCGCATCAACTGAGATACTTTTTTCCGCTAACTGCTGTTGAATTCTTAAGGCAGCAACACTATAGCCAAGATACAAATGCTTTGAATCCTCATCATCGACGAAATATGCTTTAGGATCGGCAAGTGTTTTTTGTCTTCCGGCACTAATCGCTTCACCAAAATCACCGTCAAATTCATAAACAGTTGCTCCTTTTTCACGAAGCAGGTCTTTCTTCCATTGTTTTGCATCGGCTGACATGTAAACGTATACATTAAAGCCAAGCCTTGCACTAATAATACCGATACTTAAACCAAGATTACCAGTTGAGCCAACACCAATACTGTATTGACTAAAGAATTGCTTTAATTCATCAGTTGAAAAAATTTCATAGCTATCATTTTCGGTTACGAATCCTGCTTCGATCGCTAATTTTTCTGCATAATAAAGAACCTCATATACCCCGCCTCTCGCTTTTATGGAGCCTGCGATTGGAAGTTCATTGTCACATTTTAAATATAGATCACCTTCAAAAGATGGTGGGAACGCATCGGCCATTACTGATTTCAATTGATTAATCTGCCTTAATGGTGATTCAATAACCCCATTTGTTTCTTTTGTTTCAGGAAACTCAATGGCTAAAAATGGAGCAAAGCGCTGCCACAATTTCTCTGCTTCTTCAATATCATTTAAAGAAACAGGCAAGATTGGCAAATCTTTCATTACTTTTAAATGTGGATTTAGCCATAAAACAGGTTTATGATCCATTATTTCATTTAATAACGGATATTTTTGTTTCCATATGTTAAGCTCAACAGCTGAAAATAC
>DATFAH010000299.1:0-4309 GCA_035254805.1 Caryophanales bacterium
TATCTTTTTTTCAGACGCGGCATTTTTTCATCCATCCTGTTATTATAGTAAAGATTTAGGCAAATCTCCACCATTACATTAACATCATTTACTTTTATCCATCATTTAATCAGTAATTTTATGGTCTGTCTGTGTTTACTACCTAAACAAAATTAGGAATAATGCATACTGTAAAGAAGAAAGATCTATAGGAAAGGATGCTAAATATATGCTACCTAGAACCCCAATGCGAGGTGGGATGGGGCCACGAATGATGGGGCCTGGTTTTGGAGGAAAGGGACCGATGATGGGAATGAATCGGATGCAAAGAAATCCGATGATGAACCCTATGATGAGAGGACCAGGACAAATGGGTCAAGGCGGTGGACTGCTTTCAAGAATTTTCGGAAGAGGAAATGCTGGTGGGATGAGCAGATTAGGAGGCATGGCAGGAACTCCTGGTGCAGGAAGCAGCGGTTCCATTATGCAGGCTTTAAGCAACCCAGGAGGACTTACAAGCATCTTAAATAATACTCAACAGGTTTTAAAAACAGCCCAAACCATCAGCCCAATGATTCAACAGTACGGGCCATTAGTTAAGAATCTTCCAGCAATGTGGAAGCTTTTCAGAGGACTTAAAGATGCCACAAGTGATACGGAAGAAACGACTCCTTCTAAGGAGGGCGAAAGCCATTTTGAAAATGAATCTGAATCAAGTGAGAAAAATCAACCTAAAACATCTAAAAAATCCACTTTAAAAAAGAAGGAGCATTCTACAAGATACAAAAAAACATCTGTAAAGGAAAAAGGAGCTTCCATTCCAAAAATGTATATTTAAATAATCGAAAAAGGATGCTGGCAACAGCATTCTTCATTTTTTATTACCGATATGTCTTATTAGAGTGCTGTATCCCTCTTTGTAATATTTCTCATATTTTTATATAATAAAATCGTAGTTTTTAAGGGAATGTTCTTAAATAGGGGGAACCAACTTATGGATATTATTAAAATTTCTCCGCGCGGCTATTGTCATGGGGTAGTGGACGCTATGGTCATCGCGCAGAATGCAGCATTAGATAAAACACTGCCACGCCCAATTTATATTCTAGGTATGATCGTTCATAATAAGCATGTTACAGATGCTTTTGCTGAAGAAGGTATTATTACACTTGATGGAAATAATAGAAAAGAAATCCTTGAAAAGGTTGAAACAGGAACTGTTATTTTTACTGCCCATGGAATTTCTCCAGAGGTTCGGGCACTTGCAAAAGAAAAAGGTCTTGTTACCATTGATGCTACTTGTCCTGATGTTACGAGAACACATGACCTTATTCACGATAAAGTTAAAGATGGCTTTCACGTGATCTATATTGGCAAAAAAGGACATCCTGAACCAGAAGGAGCTGCTGGTGTCGCACCAGGATTTGTTCATTTAGTATCATCACTAAGTGATGTAGATGAGCTAAATCTTCAATGTGAACATCTTATTGTTACGAATCAAACAACGATGAGTCAATGGGATGTCGCCGATATCATGAAAGCAGTTCAAAATAAATATCCGCATGCTGAAGTTCATAATGAAATTTGTTATTCGACCCAAATACGTCAAGAGGCAGTAGCCAAACAAGCGGGCGTTGCGGATGTCACCATTGTTGTTGGTGATCCGAAAAGCAATAACTCCAATCGCCTTGCCCAAGTTTCAGAGGAAATAGCCGGTACGAACGCCCACCGTATTGCCGACATTTCAGAGCTTCAAATTGAGTGGATTAAAAATGCTTCAACCGTTGCGGTTACTTCCGGAGCATCTACTCCAACACCAATAACAAAAGAAGTGATTGATTTTCTTGAACAATTTGACCCAAATAATGAAACCACATGGGAGCGAGTTCGAAAAGTGCCACTTAAGAAAATTCTCCCAAAAGTAAAATCTGAACTTTAGAAAAAAAGAACCGGTTTCGGTTCTTTTTTACATAAATCGAAAAGGATCGGTATTAAATTTAGAAGGAAAAATTTCAACATCGTAGCTAGCTTCAGCGCATAATTTTAAAAGCACAGCTGCTAGCCCTTTTTTCATTACCTTCTCTACATTATGACCAGGATCAATCATGTTCAATCCGAGCATCATTGCATCATGGGCTGTGTGATAATAAATATCACCAGTCACATACACATCTGCTCCCTTAAATTTGGCTTGGGTGAAATACTTATTTCCATCGCCACCTAAAACTGCGACTTTTTTCACCTTTGAATGAACATCCCCAACGACACGAACCCTATCAACTTCTAAAGCTACTTTCACCTTCTCGGCAAATTCCCCTAATGTCATTTCTGGAATGGTCCCAATTCGTCCTAATCCTAAAAGCTCTCCTTTATTTTCAACCGGATAAATATCATAGGCTACTTCCTCATATGGATGCGCTTTTAGCATCGCTGTGATCGTTTTTTTCAAAAGTGATTCTGGAACAATTGTCTCAACCCGAACCTCTTCAACAGATTCTAATTTTCCTGATTGTCCAATATATGGCTGTGCTTGATCACCTGGTAAAAATCTTCCCATCCCTGGGGCAGAAAAAGAGCAATAGCTATAGTTACCAATAAACCCAGCACCAGCTTTCCCCATCACTTCCCTTATTTCCTCAGCATTTTCGGCTGGAACAAAAACAACAATTTTCTTTAAGGAGGTTTCATAGGTTGGAACTAGAACTTCATGATTTTCTAGACCAAGCGTATCAGCCAGCAGGTCATTTACCCCGCCTTTTGCAACATCAAGGTTTGTATGTGCAGCATAAACAGTAATTTCATGCTTCAAAAGCTTCTCAACCATTCTACCTTGAACAGTGTCCGTATCTATTTTTTGAAGCGGGCGATAGATAAACGGATGATGGGCGATAATTAGCTGTACATTTTTTTCAATTGCCTCATCAATGACATTTTCTAACACATCAAGGGCAATCATGATTCGGTCGATTTTTTTATTTAACCGTCCAATTTGCAGACCAATTTTATCCCCTTCCATCGCTAGAGCTTTCGGGGAAAATTGTTCAAACAACTGAATGATTTCATAACCATTGGCTTTTTTCATTCTCCTAATACCCCCTTTACGAGATTTATTTTCTGCAACAATTCTTGTTTCTTTTGAGCTGTTTCGATCGTGCCCGATGCTTTTTCCAATTGGTTATAAACTCGGTGCCAATTCATCATCTCAAGATTCCATTTTTTCTTAAAAGCTTCTTCCTTTTTTTGAAGAAGGAAAGGACCTAATAAAAGCCCAGATTCCATTTTTTCCTGATAAGGTTTCATAGAATCACCTTTTTCCGCTACTAAAGCCTCATAAATTTTCCCGTCTTCCTCGAGAATATTTTCCTCAATCAGCTCCCATTCATTGTCTAAAAGCCATTTTCGAATGGTAATCGCACTAATATTCGGCTGCAAAACTAACCGTTTGACAGAAGTTAGCTTATCCTTTCCTCGCTCTAAAATGCCTGCGATTAAAGTGCCACCCATGCCGGCAATTGTAATACATTCCACTTCCCCTGGCACAATAACATCTAATCCATCCCCCATTCGAACGTCAATGACATCCAATAATCCTTCCTCTAAAACCTGTTTTCGGGCAGATTCAAAAGGACCTAAAACCACTTCACCAGCAATTGCAAAGGTTATTAGCCCTTTTTTTGCTAAAAAACAAGGTAAGTAGGCATGATCTGAGCCAATATCTGCTAATTTAGCCGCTTTTGGAACAAATCTAGCAACCATATTTAAACGATCTGAAAGTTTTTCAGAATTCAATTACATACACCACACTCTTCTATAATGATTCCTTTCTTAGTATAGAAAAAGTCCTCTACATATGCAAAGGACTTTCTTAAAATCATTATTTTATTTAAGAGTTGCAAGCCAGTCTGCAACGACAGGGGCTTGTTCAGCTGATACTTGGGTTGGCGGCATATTGCCTTTACCCTTTGTTACGATATCAATAAGTTCTTCTTTAGAATATTTTTTACCGACACCTTTTAACGCTGGACCAACAGTACCTTGATATTGGTCACCATGGCAAGCAATACATGATTGCTTATAAATGTCTTCTGGTTTTGAAGCTGCAGCTGTTTCCGATGTTTTTTCCTTCCCCTTGGCTCCATCTTTTACATCATAAAGTCCTTTAATCGATAATCCAACAACTAAAACGATTCCAAAAACCATTATGAGGATATAAGGAATAACCGCATTTTTTTTCATGACTTAACCTCCCTTATGTAAGAACAATGTAAGAACAACTGTAATAATATAAGATTGTATTTAAACATCTATTATTTTACTTGAAAATGAATTG
>DATFAH010000300.1:0-2628 GCA_035254805.1 Caryophanales bacterium
TAAGGAGGGGAAAAAAAGTGGTAAATCAGGATTTTTCCAACATGGATAAAAGTAACCAGATGCTCATTCCGCCTGAAACATTTGCCGCTCCAAAGGAATCATTGACGGAACAGCTTTTTATCGAACGTTCTCTTACGGAAAATCGCTTCTGGCTAAGAATTATGAAGGAACATGCTTATTTTTTAGGGGAGGGTTTTAGTCGACACGACAAACATCTCATTCAGCAAACAGATCGGTTTCACCAATTTTTCGAGCAACAGGAGAAAAGGGCACATCAAACTCCAAATGATGTTACTGCAGTTCGGAAATTAAATGAAGATACGATTCAATTAGTATACGGTTTTCGGAATTTCAAGCGAAATCTACTTATTTTGATCGTAAACTGTAAAGTGGCTGGATTTAACTTTCCTCTTTTAGTAGACCATATTGCTCGGGAAGCCGAATATTTTATGAGGACATTAAAGAAATTTAACGAGGGAATTTTAGAGCCTGTACAAGATGCAATTATAAAAGAGAATGTTTTTTGGTTAAGGATTATGATGGAACATTCGCGCTTTATTGCCTCTCTTCTTGATCAATCGGAACGAAATTTAGTCATTACCGCAAGAAAATTTGGCGATGATTTTGAGGTACTGCTTAACCAGGCAAGGGACGTTGAATCCATGCTTTTAAGGAAAAAAACAACTTATCCGATTATTGGCAGGCTTAATCAAGATAGTGAGAACGCTACAGTTGAGCTGCGGAACTTTAAAAAAGCAGGATTGGAATTCATCCAAAAATGCCAAATTCGAAATGTAATTGATCCTTTGTTGGCTGACCATGTCGTCAGAGAGGCAAATCATTTCCTTTCGATCATTCAAGTATTGGATAAAAGGTTACATGATAAACAAGCTACAGAGCAGCCTAAGTAATGAATACAAAATAGCATGCTGTTGATAAGCATGCTATTTTTATCGTTTATTGAGTCTTTTCTTTCCCTGGAAATTCGGATCTATCTGGAAGAACGTCTTGTTGAGGTCTAAATGAACGTCTACTTAACGGGCCAAGGGAACATGGATCTTGAAACGTTAAATAGCTAGTGTCCCTTATCTATTCTCAAAAATTAAACTTTTCGTAAAACGTTCTTTAGTACCATAGTATGCTTATCTATTTTCATGTGTTTAAAGAGTAACCTTCAAAAAAAGCACACCCATTCAAATGAGAATTAGTGTTAATTACCCTGTATTCAATTTTTTACTCCAAAAGAGAACCCGTTTGTCTCCTATTTTTTTGCTCGCATAAGGAAAATAAGGCAAATCGTAATAATCGTAAACGCTACAAAGGCCATCATCGGTATCGTAATAAATCCAAACCAATTAAGATAGTCTTTTGCGCAAGGTATTCCAGAAGTGCACATTTCAAACTGCTGCAGATATGGAATTTTTTGCAGCATAGTATGGTATCCTGAGATAACCATTCCTATTAAGGCAAGCGGCAAGGTATATCGAAAAATTCCCTTGTCATTTCGATAAAAAGCTATTCCGAGAATCACTGCGAGCGGATACATGAAAATTCGTTGGTACCAACACAATGTGCACGGAATAAAATGGCGAATTTCGCTAAAATATAAACTTCCAATAGTTGCAATAAGAGACGTTATCCACGAAAGAAGTAATGGCTTGTTCATTCCCTTACTCCTTCGCCTTAGTTGCTTTATCAACCATCTCTGTTAAATCATCCAATGACTTTCCTTCAAATAATTTCCCATCAACAAATAGCGTTGGCGTTCCTGTTACACCAAGTTTTCCGGCTAAATCCATGTCCTTTTGCCAAGCATGATCAGACTTTTTAGCTTGGAAATTTTCTAGTACTTTATTTACATCACTTTCACTTGCTACTTCTTTTAATGTATCCGTTAAAAACTTTTCATTATAAATATCCATTTTTTCATATTTACTATCTTCCGGCTGCTTTTTATATAGAAGGTCATGGAATTCCCAAAATGTTTTGTTCCCTAGTACTTGAAACACTGATTCTGCAAATTTTGCGGAACGGATGGAATCCGTATTTATAAAAGAATCATTTAAAAAGTACAATTTAGCCTTTCCGGTATCGACTAACTCCTGCTGAATGGTAGGAATGACATTTTCAGCAAAGTTCTTGCAGTTTGGGCATTTATAGTCTCCAAATTCAATAATTGAGACGGGGGCTGTTTCACTTCCCAAATACGGCTGCCCTGTGTAATCGATCTCCTCTTTCGACTTTGTATCAGATTTCGACTGATTGGCTAAAAAAATAAAACCAATAATGGCAATTGCTACTAAACCAATGATAAAAAAAACAAACTTTGTAGAAGATGAATTCTTGTGATTTTTCATATTTTTACACCTCGTTATTCATTACAATTTCCATTTATTTTTCTTGAAAATATGGGTTTAAATGGATTAGCACTTCTTCAATATTATTATACTTCTCCATAAGTGTCAATTTAATTTCTTTCGCTATGTCATGGCCTTCTTTGATGGTTTTATCGTAATCAATTGAAATTCTCATATCAACAATAATGTAGTGTCCATGTTCCCTAGCACGAACATTGTCAATTCTTTTTACCTCATCAAATTTTGAGATGAGCTCATTTAAATTGGCAAG